>JANQGB010001475.1 GCA_028277545.1 Phycisphaerae bacterium
CCGGCCCTGTCCGCACGTTAACCCTGCTGAGCAAGATCTTTACATGAGTGGCCCGATCGCGGGCCTGCCCCTACCGCGGGGCGGCCCGCCCTCCGGCACCGGGAGCGATAATCAGCCCTGAAAAACTGCCATTATCAACGTCACCTCCGACGCTCAACGTCGTTTTATCTTCTGGCGGTAACTGGGGGGTAGAGGGAGATCGCGTCTAGATTCTCGGGGTGCTTTCTGGGGAAGGAACGAAGCGGGGAGAGAGTGTGCGCCGGCGAGCCATTGCTTGGGGGGTAGTCCGCCGGGCCCGATCGGGGCGGGATTGTGTCGATGTCTCTGAATCCAACTGGCCAGCAACCGTCCAGAAGCCTTACCCGGCTGCGCAACCTTAGCGTGTCGGGCATGGCCTGGTCGCGGGGTATCAAAACAACGCTCGTTGGCGGACGGACCGGCACTTCCTCCCCGGACGCAGGCGGGGCAGACGGCTCCGCAACGCATACAGAGAATCGCGAGCGCTGACCTCGCCCGGCCTAGTGCCCTGATGCCAATTCGACGTCACTACGCCCGCGGCGGTAGAGGCCAAAGGCAATGAACACCATCGCCGCCAGCAAGTAACCAACTGAAATACGAAAGCCGTGAAACCCCAGGCCCGCTCCAGGCGCCGGGGCATCGCTGAATACGAAGTAGAAACCCACCCCATTGCCCGCGACCTGGTAAGCGTGCATCAGGCCCACCAGTGTCAGGGCGGCGCCGGCCAGCGACCAGGCCCCGGCGTGGAAGAATCTGCGGTCTATCAGGCAGGCACTGATGGCGGCCAGGATCATGCAGGTGAAGATGTATCCCGATGACAGCAGGTTCATACCGTGGATCAGGAATCCGTTGACCTCCGCCTTCAGATTGCCTTCGAGGACTGTCTGCATTGTGTCACCGCCTGACACGAGGAACGCCCCCGCCATCACAGTCGCTCCCCAAGCGGCGATGGCCGGGAAGAGTCCGACCGCAACTGCCGGAGCGTGCTCGCCGGGCGTCGCCTGGTAAGCCTGAGCGGTGATGACCACGCCGATCCAAAGAACGATGGCTATGCCGGCCTCGATGGGGATCACGTTGGCGACCAGGGCGATGGTCCCGCTGAAGGCCAACGCGGTGATTACCAGCCCGTTAAGCGAGGAGTATCCCGCCCGGGCACCCATGCCCTTCCAGCCGGGGTGCCCGATGTAGATCGTAGTGGGGAAGCAACTGCCGAACATCGCGGCCGCTATGGTCCCGATTCCGTTGACCGCCAGCGACGGTCCGGTTGCGAAGCGATCGCCACCCGCCTCGGCGGACTCTATGTTCTGCAGCGAGCCGATGACGTTGAACAGGCCCATGGGGACTATCACCGAAAGATAACCCAGGATCTCCTTGGGGTGTTCGCGAAAGGCGCTCACGATCTCGCCACCGCAGAAGACGGGCAGTCGCAGGCCGTGGTCAGCCCAGGCATTCCGTACCGCCTCAGTCGTCATAGGGTGTCCCAGCCAGTCACCCAGCCCCAGAGCCGGCAGGCCCCAGGCTATCAGCGTACCCGCGGCGACAGCCATCAATCCACCGGGCAGACCCAGCGGAAACCGGATGTTCGAGAAGTAGGTCACCAGGATGATGCCCATGGGCAGCATAGCCAGGATGGGGTTCTGCCAGATCTGCAGAGCGAAGGTCATGGAAATAAACCCGATGGCGATGCCGGCCAGCGTCGAGAGCAGCGCCGCCCGCGGAGTGTGTTTGCGGATGGACTCGGCCACGAAGGAGCCACAGAGCTCAATCAACCCACTGCCCAGGCAGGCCACCAGACCCATCTGCCAGGCGAGTTCGGCGTTGCCGGTGTTGCGGTACACCGGGGCGATGACGAAGAACACGTAGACCAATAGCGAGGGCGTGTTGATCCCATAGGGCAGCGCGCAGACGTCGCTGCGATTTTCGCGCCGGGCGACCCGGTGGGCCTGCCAGGCGTAGAACAGATTGCCGATCAGCAGCGAGACCGCCGCCCCAGGAAGAATGCGGCCGAAGATCAGATAGGCATCGTCGCCCGACATCCCACAGAGCGCCCCACACAGGGCGACGACCAAGAGCAATTGCACCAGGTTGTCTATGAAGAGTCCGAAGAAGCCGTCCAGGTCGCGTTTTACAAATAGAGGGTAAGTAGCGGACATTGGAGGTCTCTCTGCCGACGCATTAGCGGAGCGAGCGCGCGTGGCGGCGATGCGTGGCTGCCGGTCTGTAGCGGCTCGCAGCCTGGAGATTCACACGGTGCACGACGGCGACGTCAACTGGCGGATGGCCGCGCTCCACCCGCGCACTTTCGCCTGTCAAGGTGCGACGCGAAGCAGCGTACCCTGCTGACACAGATCAGTCGAGCGGTTTCCGGGAGAGTATGCCCGTGCCCTGTTGGATGGTGTAGAACGTTTCCGCAGGCAGATTCTCCAGCGTATCGGCGGTTCCGTCTGGCCACTGGATCTGCAGGCGATCGATAACGTGAGCATCGCCCAGTCCGAAGGTGGCTACGAGTTCGGACTGACTCAGGTAGGAGCCGCCGGTGCGTATGAAGCGAGTCTGCGTGGTGGCGTTGGTCCGGGCCGCCAGGCGGGCGCCGATCGCCTTTGGGTTGGCTTCATGGCCCGCGAGTTGAATGCGCACCACGTTGGGTCGACACCGCTCACGAAGGTTGTTGCGCAGGAGCTTGGCTGGACCGTTGTTGGCCAGCAGCAGTACGTCCAGGTCGCCGTCGTTGTCGATGTCCGCGGTGGCAAGGCCGCGGCCTACGACGGGCTCGGTGAATGGGTCACCCGCCTCGGCAGTAACCTCGAAATAGCGTCCCTCGGTGTTGTTGAGGAACAACTGCGGCGGCTGCTCGAAATGCCAGTCCTCCCGGACCAGTTCGATTTCCGGTTCGATGTGCCCGTTGGCCAGCAGAAGATCCTCGTAGCCGTCCAGGTTGAAGTCGTCGAAGAGCAGCCCGAAAGTGAGCGAGACGTTGGTGGGCCGGCTCAGCCGCAGCGGGCCGGCGCGATCGATGAAGGTTCCCATGCCCATCTGGGTGTAGAGTGACACGGGCTCACCGGAGAAGTTGCCGATTGCTATG
>JANQGB010001518.1 GCA_028277545.1 Phycisphaerae bacterium
CCTGGGCCTGCTCCAGGAGCCGGCGGGCGACTTCCTCGCTCGGGCGGCGACGCAGCCACAGCACTGTCAGCACGACCGCTGCTCCGACGACCACACCGATGATTCCCGCGATTGCTTCCATGGCGTTCCTTCGTTGCGCGCCAGCCTGGCTCGTGACGCGCTCGCAGTTTAGTGTCCCGGCAGCGGTCGACCAACCCATCGGGTGGCTGGATCGGGGCTGTCGCGAACCGGATTTCGTGTAGAATATTCGCCGGCGGGACCCGAAATCCCCATTGACGGCAGAAACCGGCGGCACAGGAGGTCGGGTGATGTTTCAGGTATGCCTCTTTGGGAGTTACGAAGGGCGTTTGCAGGCCGGCAAGAGGGTCTTCCTGACCCTGTTTGGCGGTTGTACGCTGCGGCGGCCAACGCTCGTCCGGCAGTTGCTGACCGAGCGGGCCCGGGGCCAGAACCCCGGTCCGCACCAGAACAGGCGGGGGCACGCTGGTCACTGGCACACCGCCATCACGCTCTTTGGCGCGACCGAGATCAAGGTCCCCACGCTGGCGGAGGAATTCATAGACTTGCAGGAGGCTGTCCGCACCGGGGCGTTGAATGTCGACGCCTGGGATCATTTCACGGCCGGCCTGGCAGACCTGGAAGGGGGCAGCGTCTTCTCCGTGACGTTGTTCGGGAGCTTCGAGGAGGCCCAGTTGCCCAGTGAGGACGAGGAGATTGACAGCCTGGCCCTCCAGCGTCATCTGGGCAATATCTCGGACAACGTGGTTCAGGTTCTACAGCTCGGAGTTGGGCAGGACGACTCGCACCGCAGGTCGGTGCTGCGCCAGGCGGTAGCGGCCAGCGCCTGAGCCGGGCTCTCCATCACGCCTGTTTGACCGACAGTCCGTTGAGATTGAAGTTTGCGCTAGGCAGCGCCCGTGGCTTCCGGCTCAGCCGGGCTCTCCAGGACAAATCGCCGGTAATAGGCAATCCCCAGGCAGGTCAGCGGGATGGCCAGCAGCAAGCCCAGGAACCCCAGCAACTTGCCCCAGATGAAGACGCCCAGCAGGATGGCAATGGGCTTGAGCCCGGTGGTCTTGCCCATGATTCGTGGTGTCAGGATGCTGTCCTGAATGAGCTGCACCGCGCCGAACACCAGCAGCACCAGCACGATGGACCAGACCAGACTGCCGCCGTGGTCCACGGCCCGGACTACAGCCAGGAGCAGGGCGGGGACCAGTCCCACGGTCTGCAGGTAGGGGATCATGTTCAAGGCGCCGATGAAGAGCCCCAACAGCAGGCTCATCTTCAGCCCGATAATCGTGAACCCGATGGAGAAGAGCGTGCCTACGGTCAGGGCAATAATGGCCTGTCCGCGGAAGTAGCGGCTCATGGCGGTGCCGAACTCTTCCAGGAATTGCACCACCGGCTGCCGGTATGTCGGTGGCAGCAGGTCCTTCCATTGGGCACTGTACTGCGGGTAATCGATCAGCAGGAAGATCAGGTACAGAAGGACGACCACCACACCCATCATGCCCAAGAGCAGACTCAACGCGCCGGTCACCACTCCCCAGACGCCCGGCGCGAGCTTCTTGACCGCTCCAACGGCCAGTTCCTCCACATCGACCGAGCCCAACACCTTCTGCACGTTGTCGAGGATCAACTGCACTCGGGGGGACTGTTGATCGTAGACCGCCTGGTAACGCTCAGGCCAGGTCTGACCGGCATCCTTCACCGTGTCGAGCAGCGTAGTGTCACCGCGCATCTGGCCCACAATCTCCGCCACCCCGCTCAGTTGGCTGTGGAGGATCGGGATCATCACGGCGACCAGGGCCAGGCAGCCCAGCCCGACGCCAAACACGGTGACCAGGACGCTGATGGCCCGGCGTTGAATCTTGCGATCCAGGCGGGCTACGAGCGGGTTGAGCAGGTACGCCAGCAGCACCGCCAGGGCGAAGGGGATGAGCACGTCGGCCAGGTAACGCAGCAGGAGGAACAGCCCCAACGCGCCGGCCACGGTCAGCGCCAAGCGGAAAACACGGTCGAAGTCGTATTTTTGGGCGGGTGGATCTGCCATCGTGCTACGGGGCATTGAACCCGATACGCCGGCGTGGTGCAAATTATAAATACGAGCTTGGTTTGGAATGGGCCGCTACCGGCCGGTCACTTGTCCGACGGTGGCTTCAGTTCGTCGTCGTGCTTGTTGGCGGCAGTGTGCTGGTCGCCAGATGAGTTCGACCATTGATTTCCGCAAATGATGCACTTGTTGTACAGGTAGCCGGTCGCCTCAGCCAACTCGACGACCTTCTTCGAACCGCATCGGGAGCACCGGATAGACTTCACAGTGTCGTTCATCGCCTCTTGTACTCTGTCCGGGTGGGCTATGCCGACGTCGCGTCGCCCGTTCTCTGTGGAGGAGGCCGCGCCCAGCACGTCAGGTTGGCCAGCGCGGGAGGAGGTTTCCTCCACCGTATATTCGCAGCACGCAGGCCCAATCTGTCACGGTATTTCTCTTTTTTTGTAGGCCTGACGTCAGCGACGGTCCAGAAACGTCGGCGGTGCGACGCCAGGTGGTACCGGGAACCGGTTCTGCGCCGCCTGAGTCTGTTCAGGGAACGCCGGGGGAGGGGACAAACCGCGGATCAGTGGCGCTGACGACGGTCGGCGTGGTGATCGCGACTCACTTCTTGCCGTCAGTTGCCTGGTTGTCAATGACTATTTCGCTGGCCCGCGTGTTGGGAATCACCGGTCCGATCCCAACGGGCCGCTTGGCGGGGAACATGACTGTGAATGATGAACCGTGTCCCGGGCGAGAGTGTGCCTTGATTCGCCCGCCTGCCTTCTCGACAACCTCTCGCACGATGGACAGCCCCAGGCCGGTGCCCGGAATGCAGTTGGCCAAGGCGCCCTTACCCCTGCGGAAGGCATCGAAGATGGAGCCGTCGCCGGCGTGCCCCTCATTGCCCATCAGGGCGGTAGGCTCGATTCCCATCCCCGTGTCCTTGACCATGACCACCACGACCTGCTCCCTGGGGCGACGGCCCTTACCGTTAGTGGCGGTGGAGACGGAACCCTGGGTGGCCGTCACGGTGACAGTGCCCTGCGCGGGCGTGTACTTGATGGCGTTCTCGATCAGGTTCGCCACGCAGTCGGCCAGGTCCTGCGGATCCACCCGGGCATGAAGACCCGAGTTTGGTGATGGCTCACAGGTGAGGGAGAAGGTTATGTCTTTCTCCTCGGCCTGGAGTTTGTACTGCTGGTACAGCTTGTCCAGCACCTCGGGCACGTCGGAGACAGCGTTGCGGTGCTTGCTCGGGTCGGCTTGTTCGATCCGGGCCAGTGTGAGCATCTCGGTGACCTGAGCGATACCGTCGCGGCACCGTCGGATAATCTTCTCGCAGGTTTCGTTGATCGTGTTTTCCGGCAGGATGCCGTCCAGGATCAGCGAGGTGAGCGTCTGGATACCGGCCAGCGGGCCTTTCAGTTGATGAGCGGCGGTTTGCATGAAGCGTGACTTGCGTTCCTGCAGATCGAAGATGGCAGTCTGGGATTGCTGGAGCGCGTGGTGAGCGTGCCGGAGCTGACGTTCGCGCTCGTCCAGACGGGCGGCCACGCGTAGCAGGAAGAACAGGATGCCGAACACCCCGCAAGCCTGCACCAGGATCGCACTGGCTACGTATTCCGGATGCGAGTGCAGGTCTACCGCGCTGAGTGTCGGCAGAAAGTGGTAATGGGGCGCGATCCATCCCACCAGCTCGCCAAAACCGATGGCGGCGTAGAGTGCTACGGCCCAGACTCCCTGCAGGGCGGCCTGCCAACTCCGCAGCAGCAGCGATCCGATAGCCATGTGGAACAGGTAGAAGATCGCCATCGGACTCTCGACGCCGCCGGTGTAGCGCAGGATGAGCGTCAGGGCCAGCAGGTCGACTGCCAGCTGGAGATTTGAGAATATGAGGGCGTTGCGGATGTCCCGGGCGCCGGCCTCTTCTGATTCGGTCAGCCGTTTGGTGAGGGACCGGCTGATTCCCATCCACGTGGCGTTGACGCCTGCCAGCAGCAGGAGGGTGACGATCAGCCCGAGTGGGCGCTGAGTCTGGGGCGTCACCATTCGTTCAACGAGCAGGGCGGCGAATGCAGTAGCCAGCATGAGCCACCGCAGGTGAATGAACCAGTGCAGCCGCAGCAGGGCGATGAGGGCGCCGGCCCGGTACCTGTCAGACGGGGCCACGTCCGGGTTGGGTGTCGGGTCTATTGCTGTGGGCGGCGTGCTCACGCCCCTACTCCTTAGCTGTTGGTCGGCCTGTGTTGCCGAACGGTGCGATCGCCCCTGGGCCATCGCTGCCACCGTTCTGTCCGCGGGCCGCCGGCTGTCATTCTGCTCCGCCGCGGCGTGAGGCCGTCATCGGGCGGGTGCCTCCCGGCGGAGGAGAGGTCTCGACGCCTCTTCGGTTCGTTGGACCTGCCCGGCACCCCAGGCGCCGGGTTCTCTTCGGCTGGCGCTAGTCGCAGTGTTCCTCCACCGCTTCGCGGAGCTTGGCGGCTTCCAGAGGCTTCTCCATGAACAGGTCCGCCTTCACGTAGTCCGAACCGAGTTCCTTGGCGTAATCCATCCCCATCGTCTGGCCTATGGCCGAGATCATGATGATGGGGATGTTCTTGAGTACGTCGTCCTGTTTCATCTCGTAAGAGATGTGGAAGCCCTCGGAAGGGGATGACAGCATGATATCCAGCAGCAGCAGATTAGGTGGGTCGGCACGCAGGGCTTCCAGTCCGTCGGGCCCCGTCAGATAGCCCTCGATCCGGTAGTTCAGCGGTTCGAGGATCATCTTCACGGCGTCGTGCATGTCCGGGTCGTCATCGATCAACACGATGCGCTTCTGAGAGTCACTCATCGAAGGATCTCCATCGCGGTCACGCTGAGCCCATTGGCGCCGTGCACGGTGGGCGAGGCTCGGGGCGACCTGCCAATGGCAAGCCCTTCGCCCGGTGCGGGCCCTGGCGCACCGGAAACCACCACGGAACGGGCGAAGATCGCTGACCGAGAACGGCAGTACCCGTAGCTTACGAGGCACACACAGCGCCGGTCAAGCGCGGAGCCACCGCCGGCGGCTCCATGCGGGTGGCAAGCGGGATGGATGCGGGGCGGTCGTCGAGCCCCGCCGGTGTGGGGCCGTCCAGACCCGACTCGCCACGCCGGAGGCCTTGCCTGTCGGGCGGTCAGGACTTCCGGAGCTTGGTTTCGAGCATCTTGAGCAGTTGGCTGTTGTCGAGCGGTTTCTGGAACACGCCGGCCAGACCCAGTTCGGAGTAGTCGGTGGCGACGGTCAGGTTGTCCCCCATGGAGCTGAGCATGTAAACCGGTGCCGTGTTACCCAACGCCTGGAGTTCCTTGACCAGGGCGTTGCCAGCGTCGATCTCTTCCATCATCAGGTCGACCACGACCAGATCGGGATTGGTCTCCTTGTAGACCTGGAGCCCTTCCTCCGCCGTGCGGGCCGTCGCCAGGGTGTAGCCGTTCGCTTCGAGGACCAGCTTCATGGCGTCAAGGAGATCCTGGTCATCATCGACGTACAGAATCACGTGTTTTCCGTTGTTCATCGTTGGTCCCTATCAGGTGATGATGCGTGGCCCGCCGAAGGAACGACCGGCTCAGCCTTCACTTCACAGAAGTCACGCTCGCGCAAGGCCGTGTTGACGAACCTCAGGGCTGCCTCGAGGTTGACGCGGGCCCGAAAGGAAAGCGACTCCCCGAACTCGTTGAACTCGTATCCCCGAATCGCCAGGACGTATCCCAGCGTCCGGGCGCCAAACAGATCCTGTGCCAAGCCAAGCACCGCCTGCGGGTCGACTTCATGGCTGCTGAAGCTGACCTCCGTTTTCGGTTCGATCCTCCGGAAGCAGAACGGCTCGGCGCCGCTCACCGCAGCATCAGCGAAAACCACTACGTCGTGCTCAGCCACCTGAGCGGCGTCCTCGACAGTCAACTGGTAGTCAGAGTCGACTGTCACGCCGGGCAGGTTTAACTCCTCCACCTCTTTGGCCAGCGCCGGTCCCAGGCCGTCGTCGAGCCGGCCCGGGTTACCGTAGCCGATCAGCAGCAGCCTGCAACTCTCTGTCCGGTCCATTCCCGGCGCTCCGTCATCCCCCACGCGATGGGGGAGGATGGCACGCTAACCCTTGGCCCTGCTGGCCAGGAGATTCCCTTCGTGGTCCAACAACTCGACCGTCAGAGGCATCTTGCCCATGGCGTGCGTCGCGCAGGACAGGCAGGGGTCGTATGCCCGGATGGCCACCTCAACGTGGTTTAGCAGGCCCTCGGTAATCTCCACGCCGGACAGGTGATCCTCTGCTACCTTGGTTACAGCCCGGTTCATGGGCTCGTTGTTGTTCGTGGTGGAAACGATCAGGTTGGCCATGGTCACCTGGTCGTTCTCATCCACCTTGTAGTGATGGAACAGCGTGCCCCGCGGGGCCTCTATCAGGCCGACACCCTCGCCGCGTCGGTCGCCCTTGACCACCAGGTCGGTCCCCTGGAGGTCCGTATCAGCGAGCAGGTCCTTGATCTTCTCAATCGAGTGCAGCAGCTCGATCATTCTCGCCCAGTGGTAGGCCATGGTCAGGTTGTTGGGCTTGTTGTCGGTAACGGCCATGAACTCCTGGCGGGCCGCTTCCGCCTCGGGCGTATCGATGAAGTCGCAGGTGTTCAGCCTGGCCAGCGGGCCGACGCGATACCAGCCGTCGTCAGGCCCGATGGACCTGATGAACGGGAACTTCATGTACGACCAGGACTTGACCTCCTCGGCGATGTACTT
>JANQGB010001519.1 GCA_028277545.1 Phycisphaerae bacterium
GTCCGGCCGGCACTCGTAGCACCAGATCGTCCCGGCGTCGACATCCACCATGAAAACGCCGTAACTGCCCTTGGACAACTGGCCCGTGAAGGCGAAGACCCCCCGGGCCCCGGCCAGGGAGGTCGGTTGGGCCATCGCGGTGCCGCCGGGCGGCGAGTCGAGTCGCAGGACCAGGCAGGCGGCGATCACCAGCAGGCTAACGGCGATCAGCCAGACAGCCGTCGAAGAGCGGGGCGCTTGGACGATGACAGTGGGCACCTGCCCTGCCGAGTCGGCGTTGGGCGCAGGCTGTCGGGATGCATGCTGCGGAGCGTCTGGCAAGGTCGGCGATCTTTCTATGCAGGTTCCCTGCGTATCTCCAACTGATTCTACCGCGTTGTCGCCAAGTCTCAAGCTTAGCGCGGCGGCCCCGTCCGGAATGGACCGGCGGCCCGGGGCGTGTATGCTGGGCGCCGCGAGGATTGCAGCCATGCCCCATCTGACCGACAGTCCACCTTCGCCGGACGGAGGGCCGCAGGCCGATCCGCCCACTCCCCGGCGAAGAAGGCGTGCGATCCTGTGCCTGGCGGTGGTCGCGACCTACCCGCCGCTTCTGCTCGGCCTGGCGTGGCAGACCGACCTGGCGCGCACCGACACCCTCCACGTGGCCTGCTCGCTGGCGGTCTTCATGGTCCGGACGTTTTCGTTCCACTTGGCGCTGATCCTGGTGGGCGTCCTGGCCTGGGTCGGATGGAGGCGCGACCTGCGACTGGCTCTGCTCGTCCTTCCGCCGCTGGTGATCGCCCTGGGGCCGGAGTTGAATGATTGGCGGCCTCGCCGGGCACCACCGGCAACCGACAGCAGCGTGCGCGTCATGCACCAGAACCTGCTGCGATCCAATCACCGAACCGCCGCGGTGACACGGGAAATTGAAGAGGTCGACGCGGATCTGGTGGTTCTGCTGGAGTATACTGACCACTGGGATAGGGCCCTGGCCGCCGCCCTGGGCGAGGCCTACCCCCACGTCGCGACGCAGACCCGGCCGGACTCCTTTGGCTGGGGTATCTACTCGCGGATGCCCTTTGTCGAACCGCCCACCGATCTGGTTCCGGCCGACGTACCCAACGAGACGCTGGTTCGAGCCGTGATTTCCCTGGCTGGGAGGCCCGTCGCCCTCTACGCAGTCCACCTGAATCCACCGAAAGACCTCGGTCGGGCGGTCTCGCAGCGGCGGCAACTGCTTCACTTGCGGGACCTGCTCTCCCGCGAGACCCTGCCGCTCATCGTGTGCGGCGACTTCAACTTCACGGGTCGGCACCGAATGAACCAGGCCCTGATCGAGATTGGCCTCCGCGACGCTCATCAACAGGCGGGCTGGGGCCGCCAGTCGACCTGGCCGGCGCTGGGGCCGGGACGACTGCTGCCGGGGGTGAGGATTGACCACATCTACCTCGGTAACGGACTTGCCTGCACCGAGCTGCGTACCGGAACCGGCCCGGGGTCTGACCACCGGCCTGTTATCGCCGAAATCGGGTCGGTGGCGAAGACGCCCTGACCCGCCGCTGGCTCTCGCGTGGCCGGGCAGATACCATTCTGAGCGGCTCCTGGTGCCGCGATGGCGCACGAGAGCGACCACCGTCATGCTGTACGACCAACATCTGCATTCCAACCACTCCTTCGACTGCGAGACGGAGCCGCGGGAGAACGTTCTGGCCGCGATCGAGAACGGCCTGGCTGGCCTGACCTTCACCGAGCATTTTGACCCGCATCCAGACGAGTGGGCCGACTGTATCTACGACGACGATGCCTACTCGGCGACTATCGCCCTGCTGCGGCAGGAGTTTGGCCGGCAGATTTTCATCGGCAAAGGCATCGAGGTCTGCTTCCAACCCGACAGAATGGACTTCACGCTCGATTTTCTGGCCAACCACCAGTTCGATCTGATTGTGCTCAGCGTTCATTGGGCCGGCGGACACCCGATCCACGACCGGGAGGTAATCAAGCAGTGGGGTGCCAGCGAAAGCAGTCGCCTGTACCTCGAAGCTGTCCTGGAAGCGGCCCGGTTCTGCCGGCGGCTGAACGAGAGCCACGGGCGGCGGGTATTCGACGTCTTAGGCCACCCTGACTTCATCAAGCGATACACCGCCCGCTACCTGAATGAGACCTGCATCGACGAGTATGGGGGATTGCTCGAAGCCATCGTGCTGGCCTGCCTGGAGGCCGACCTTACGCCCGAAGTGAACACGTCAACGCTGCGCTCGGGCCTCAGCGACCCGATGCCCGGCCCGTCCTTCGTGGAGCGGTACGCGGCGGCGGGAGGTCAGGCCATGTCTATCGGCTCTGACGCCCACCTGGCCAAGTCGATCGGGGCGGGCTTTGACGTAGTGACCGAGATGCTGCGCCGTGCGGGCATAAACGACATGGCAGTGTTCCGCGGTCGTGAGCGGCAACAGACACCGATTACGATCCGCTGAGCTTCGTCGTGGCTGCACGGCTGGTGAACGGTGCTACCCGGGCTCACCGGACGGCGGCGGCGGCGGACCGGGTTCACCCGTACGCGGCGCCTTCTCGAGTTCGGTAATCATTTTGCCCAGGCGCCAGATGCGGACCGTGCCGGTGGATTCCGAAACGGTGATCGCCACGCTCTTGGTAGTGGCGGTGATGTTGGCGGCCGCGCTGTGCCGCGAGCCAAGCCCCTGGGGAAGTTCCTCGCCGGCCATCGCCCCTCGCAGCGTCGTGCCGGCGGAAGTGATCACGCCCGTTCCCTTGATGATGAAGGCGCCGTCAATCGACGCGAACTCCTTGACCGTGTCCCGCATGGCGTCGTCCAGGATGTTGCGCTGCTTCTCGGTGTAGCCATGGAACGGGTTGATGATATTCTGCTGGCAGTACTTCTGCACTTCGCGGTAGTCGCCCACCACGAAGATAGCCCCCACCGCCTTGCCCTCGCGACCCTCGTGGGCAAGCTGTAAGGCGATGTTCAGCACGCGCTGGAAGACAACGCGGCGAATGTGCTCGGTCAGCTTGGGCTGATCGACGGTCTGAAAGAGTTCGTACTCGGCACCAACCTGCATGACTACCAGCGTATCCAGGCCGTGACCGACCACGCCGCTGACGAACACGAACGTGTCACCGCCCTTGAGCAGCCCCTGGCTGAAGGCCATCACCGTCGCCATCTTGATCTGGCCCATACGGGTCAGATTGAAACCGGGGACAGTCACCGATTTAGCCTTCACCGCCTTGGCCAGTTTGGCATCCGTGTCGTCCCTGGCGATGAAGACCACTTCGGTGCCCTTCTTTACCGAGGCCACGAACTTCTCCAGGTCATTCACCGCGTCGATGTAGACCATTATGACCTGGGCGTTCGCGCTGCGCGCCACGCGGACGGCCGCCTCGATGATAGCGGCTGTGAAGTCGGGATCCGGTGCCCCCATGGTCAGCTCCTTAAGAATGCCACCCTTGGTTGAGCCGCGTGCGAGCGGCGACTATACTCGCGCCCATGTGGGTACACAAGATAGTTGGGATCGCGCTGGCGACAGGCGCATGCCTGGCTTCGGCCGCTGAGCGCGACGCCGGCCTGCCGGCAGCGCCGTCCATCGGCCCCACGGACCAGCGCTTTCTGGCCCGCGTGGTGCGGCGAACGCTCGAGCAGCATATTCGCGACGGTTCGTTGTACGACGAACGCTATGTTCCCTCCTCGCTCGACAGGCTGGAGTGCCAGATAGTGGTCACCCTGCGTGAGCACTCCCAGGTCCGCGCCGCCGGCGGCGGTGACGGACCGATCGTCGCCGCCTGTCGCGACGCGGGGCTGGCGGCGCTTGCGGCGGCGGCAGATACGGGACCGGTCTCGCCGGAGTGGCTCGACCGCGTGACTATCGAGATCGAAGCCCTGGGTGCCGAGGTGGTGGTGCCGTTTTCGGGCAACTGGACAGACAGGACCGCCTTCAACCGGCTGCTCGAACCGGGCGTTGACGGCATCGTGCTCCAGCTTGGCCAGGCCCGCAGCCGGATTCTGCCCACCGAGCTCATCACCAAGAACGGCTCGGTTCAGGAAGTCATCCCCGATCTTGGCCGGCGCTTGGGTGTGGATCCCTCGCAGTTGCCAGCGGCGGAGGTGCTCAGATTCCGCACCACGCACTGGTTCGAATCCCGGCCCGGCGGCGGTAACGGGGATGTCGTTCATCTGCACAGTGGCCTGACCGTCCTGGCACCGGACGCAGTGACCGACGAGGCCCTGGCCTCGGCTATTGAGTCTCTGGCCCGCTACGTGATCTATCGGCAACTGCCCAGCGGGCTGTTCTCCTATCAATACGAACCCTCCAAAGACTCTTACACCGAAGACGACAACCTCGTACGCCAGGCGGGTGTGGCCTGGGCCCTGTCAGCACACGCCGGCACCTACGGCAAGGCCGCCTCGGCGGCCGCAGCGGACCTGGCCATTCAGCGTCTGGCCAAGCGAGAGGTGGACCTGACCGGTGTGGAAAACGCTGCTTTCGTGTCGGGACGCCAGGGGCAGCATAAACTCGGCATCACCGCCTTGGCCGCCATGGCCATGTTCGACCATCCCCAGGCAGAACACTACGCCGACCTGCGCACCAGACTGGTCAACGGTGTCTATTGGCTGCAGCTACCGTCGGGCATGTTCGTGACCGCGTTTCCTCCGTCCAGGCGGCTCAGCAGTCAGTACTACTTCCCCGGCGAAGCCTTGCTGCTGGTCGCCCGGGACTATGAACAGCACCCGCAACAGCGGGCTATCGACACCTTCGACTCCGCGTATACCTATTACCGCAAGCTGTTTGACGAAGACCCCACTCCACCTTTCGCCGCCTGGCACGTGCAGGCGTTCTCCCGGATGGCCGCCCGTACCAAGCGGCCCGACTATATCGACTTCGTATTCGAGATGACCGACTGGCTGGTGGCCAAGCAGCACGACGAAACGACCTGCACATGGCCGGAGCTGTGGGGCGGGGTCGAGGCCTACGTGGCCGGGCGTGTGGGCGTGGCCACCGCGTCATATCTCGAGGGCTTCACGGACGCCCTTCGCCTGGCCCGGCGAGTCGGCGATCGTGAGCGGGCGGAGCGATATGAGCGGGCGGTGCGCCTGGCGGCGCGCTTTGTTATGCAGCTCCAGGTGCGACCTGAGGAGGTCTACTACGTTCCCAGCAAACAGGACGCGGTCGGAGGCATCCGCACCAGCGCCTCGGACAACCGCCTCCGCATCGACCACTGTCAGCACGCCCTGATGGCCTTGATCAAGACCAGGCAGGTTCTCTTCTCCACTACCGCCGACTCGCGGTGATGAACGCATCCAGGCACGCCAACATAACCGCCGTCTGGCCACGAACCGGGTGGCTCCTGCTGCTCGGGGGACTCATCGTGGCAGCGTTGGTCGGACTCAAGAACCCGGTTGTCTTGCTGCTCCTCCTGACCGACGGCCTGATGGCTGCGCTGGTCCTGGCAGCCGCGACGCTCGGCGGGTGGACCATCCTGCCCCTGCTGCGGTTCGGCTCGCTGCCCCCGCGGTGGCAACTGCTGCTCGGGGCGGGGCTGGGGCTCGGCCTGCTCTCGATTCTGGTACTGTCGCTGGGTGTGGCTGGCGTACTGGGCCGGCCGGCCTGGATCGGCATTCTCACTGCATTCGCCGTAGCTGGCCTCGTGCGGGCAGCTTTGCAGACCAGGTCAGCGAGGCCTTCTACGAAGCCTGCCGCGTCCACCGCGCCGTCGTGGCTGTGGTTGCTGGTCTGCCCCTTCCTCGCCCTCTGCGTGCTGGTTGCATCAGTGCCGCCGGGGTACCTCTGGGCAGAGGAGGGCAACGGCTACGACGTCCTTGAATACCACCTAGGCATGCCCAAGGAGTACCTCGAAGCGGGACAAATCACTTATGCCCCACACAACGTCTATGCCAACTTCCCGGCCAACATCGAGATGCTCTACCTCCTGGCCATGGTGCTCCAAGGAGACGCCGCCGACGCGGCAGGCGCGTGCAAAATGCTTAACGCCGGGCTGGCCATTCTGACGGTGGGTGTCGCCTGGCTCATCGGGCGGCAGCGTTCGTCCGCCGCCGGAATCGTGGCGGCTGTAACGGCCGCCAGCGTCGGGTGGCTTACTTACCTTTCAGGCGTGGCCTATGTCGAAAACGGGATGCTGCTGTTCGGCATGCTGGCCCTGGCTTCCTTGCTGCGGGTCCTCGACGGTGACAGCCGGCGCCTGCAATGGTGTGCCGTGGCGGGCGCGTTCGCCGGGTTCAGCTCGGGATGCAAGTACAGCGCCCTGGCACTGGTAGCTCTGCCACTGTCACTGGCGATTCTCGTCGTGGGTTGGACCACGCTCAGGCGGCGGCTCGCCGGCACCGCGGCGTTCGCGCTATGCTCGGCGCTCACCTTCGCCCCCTGGGCGATCAAGAACGTAGCCTGGACGCACAACCCCGTGTTTCCGCTGGCCGGCAGCTACTTCGATCGATATCCGCCGGGATGGGGGCCGGAGGAGAGTGAGCACTTCGCGGCCTCGCACGCACCAGGACCGCAGGACCGCGGCCTGGGGCGCCGTTTGACACTCCTGTGGAAACACCTGCCCGCTGATGCCGACCAGCGTATCGGCGGGCTGGTATTCGGTCTGGCCGGGTGGGCCCTGCTGAAGCCCCGGCGCGACCCGGCGGTCAAGGCCAGTGGCTGGATGCTGCTGGTGCAGGTCCCGGTCTGGCTGTTTGCGACGCATCTCTACGCCCGTTTCGCCGTGCCGCTGCTGATTCCGCTCGTAGCGCTGGCGTCACGCGTGCCCTTGGGGCTCACTTACCAGCGGCGTGCAGCGGTCGCCCTGGTGATCGTGGGGTCGCTGGTCAACCTCGGCTTCGCCGCCCGACTATACGCCGCGCACATGGTGCCGGGCGGCGTTGCGTTGCCGCTCGAGGGCGCGACCGGCTACTTCACGGCAGGGCAGGGGCTGGGACACGAGCACCTGTCCGTCATTAACCAGGAGCTTCCCACTGACGCCAGGATTCTGATGGTGGGCGACACCAAGGCGTTCTACTTCCGTCGAGAGGTGGACTACTGCGTGGTCTTCAATCAAAGCCCCTTCCTGCAGGCGGCAGCCGCCGAATCCGGCGCTGCTGACTTGCATGTCTGGCTGGCCGAGCGGGGTTACACGCACGTTCTGGTCAACTGGGCGGAAATCGAGCGCCTGCGGCGTTCACGGTACGGTTTCCCTTCCAAGCTTACTCCTCGGGACTTAATAGCCTGGGAGGGCAGCGCTCTGAGCCGCACTCAGGAGTTTCGACCGGGCGACAGGCCAGGTGCAGTGCTCTTCACCCTTCAATCAACCCCATGACCAGGTATATACGCCCTTGTCGTGCGCCGTGGACCCAG
>JANQGB010000008.1 GCA_028277545.1 Phycisphaerae bacterium
GGAGAAATTGCACATGCCTCCGCCATGAGTGGCCGAGTTGCCGGCAAACTTGCAGCCTGTGAGTGTGGCACTGCTGCCAGTGCCGGTCGTATACATCCCTCCGCCCTTGTACGCCGTGTTCCCGGAAATCACGCAATTCGTCAGCGTCGGCCTGCCGGGATTGGTGACGTAGATCCCCCCGCCGAGATTGTCTGGATCTGCACCATTGGCGTTGCCGCCACTGATCGTCGCGCCGTCGAGGACGCCGGTGGCATCGGCGTTGCTTCCGGTCACCACGTGGTAGCTGTTCTCGCTATTGTTGACAAAACCCGGCTCATCGTCGCCGCTCAGGTCGCCGCTGAGGATCGTTGGGAAGAGCTCCGGGTCGCGGTCGTCGGGGTCGCCGCCGCCCAGGCCCCGGTATCCGCCGGCCAGGGTGACGTTGTTCAGGAGCTGGAAAGTCGCCTCTCGATCACCGCTGCCCGGCACCATACCGAGCTGGTCGGAGAATCGGCCTCCATCCGGCATGTAGGTCGCTTCGGCGACCAGAATCTCGAGATCGGCGTTGACGCCGGTCTGCATTATTTGATCAGCGCGCGCCAGGGCGTCTTGCACATGCTGATAAGCGGTGTCCCAGGAGCGACCGTCAGGTGTATTGAGCGTCTGCCGGGCGTCCACAAATATCCGCTCGCAGGCGTCTAGGATGCCGTTGGTGTCCGCATCCAGCGCCCCGTTGCTGGAGGTGTCGCATTCGTCCGGCATGCCGTTGCCGTCACAGTCCAGTTCGCATTCGTCGGGGATGCTGTTGGTGTTGCAGTCGGAGCTGGTGCCGTCCGCGATGTCGCAATCATCGTGTAGTCCGTTCGTGTTGCAATCGGCCTCGCACTCGTCAAGCGTTCCGCTGCCGTCGCAGTCGAAGCTGGTCCCTGCGGAGACGTCACAGTCGTCTGGCAACCCGTTGCTGTTGCAGTCGTCGCTGGTTCCGTCGCGGAGGTCGCATTCGTCGGGCGTGCCGTTGCTGTTACAATCGGTCTCGCAGTCGTCGGGCGTGCCGTTGGTGTTGCAGTCGGGAAAGCCCGACAAGCTGATCGTGAGTGTGTAGTCCCCTCCCCAGCCTGAATGCTTCAGCGCCTGAATGCGGTAGTCACCGGCGCCGACTGAAGCCGAAACGGTTTCGGACGGGCCTGTACCGGTCGACGTGTCCAGCACGCCACCGCCGGCAGTCAATAGCAGAAGATCGAGATCCATCTCGCCGGTACTGAACGTGGCCGTTGCGGAGAGGGTGAGCTCCGCGCAGGCAGTGACGGTGAAGTAGTCGTCGAAGTCAACCAGGCGGAGGTCGTGCACGCCGGGGCCAATCACAGGGGCTTGGCCGAGCGCGTCGTTGTCCTCATAATCGTCATCAGGCGCGATACTGTTCAAGAACCCAGCGATGGACGGGTACGTGACGCCGAACCGCCCGTACAAGTTGTTGTAGTCCTGCGGGTTAGTGCAGCCTGGTATGGTACCCAAGTAATAGCATATCCCGTAGAGCTGCCCGACTACCTGCCAACTCGAATTGAACAGCGGCGAACCGCTCGATCCGCCTTCGGTGATGCCTACCGTCCAGTCGTTGTAGACATATCTGGAGAGGGGAAGACCGGGGTTGCAGATGGGCGAGGCAGTCGTCGTGAATCCCTCGCTGAATCGCTTGTATGACCCGCCGGGATGATGAATGCCACGCACAGTCCCTGAGGGTGGCGCGGTGGTCCACGCCGCGAATCCCTGCCCGGCATCGGGGTCGTCGGCCATCCGGATCAGCGAGAAGTCCGTGTTCGGTGATGTCGCCAGAAGCGTGCCGCCCGACGATATGGGGCCAAAGGTGACGCCCCCATCACACGATTCGGTCTCGTAGAACCACACCACGTCCAACGTGTTCACCTCGGCTTGTGTGCTGACACAGTGATTGGCGGTCAGGAAGTAGCCCGCTGCAGTATTGGGGTCGGCATCATTCAGCAGCGCCCCGGTGCACACCCACCCCGAACCCTCCGACACCCAGAACATACGTCCGACCGAGTCACGGGCGGTCGCATCGACGGAATGGCAGTTCACGTCCTCCTGACACGGGAGGAGGCGCGAGCTTCGGTGCCCTTCATCCGCCCGATCAGCCGCGCCGAACCCGCGATAAGCATGCAGGACTTCATCGATCTGAATCAGCGGGACGTCTGCCTGGCCAGTCGGGTCTTGGAACTCGACGTAAACATTCTCGCCCAAAACGGTGGACGCCCAGAACTCCCCATCATTCTTCGGGCCCTGGCCGCGATACGCGACCGTAGAGTTCCTGGCCTCACCGACGATCACCACGGTGGTCCCTTCGGGAAGGTCGAACTCAGAGAAGTGGATGCGCAGCGCCTGAGCGCCGGGCGCCTCGAGTTGCCAGGTCCACAGGACGGTTCCGTCCCTGAGCTGGGTCCACGTCCCATGCAGATCGGGAACCACCGGTCCATCCGACAGTGATCGCGTCGCACCGACACGCATGGGAGTGCCCGGCTCCGCGTCGCGCACCATATCCTCAGCCAGCAGGTCGGAAGCGTCGAACACACCCATCCGCATGATTCGGTCTGCCGGCCAGGCAGTCCGATCAGTGGCCGGCTCGCTTTGGAGCCTCGCTGGCGGTTTGGCGGTCGTCGCCCGGTGGGGAGCGAAGTCGCTGGCTATCGAGACGGCCACGGGCTCCGTGGCGACAGCGACCGTCTCGCCCGTAGCTAGCAACACGCCCAGCCCGATGATCCAAATCGGAGTCCAACGTACTCTGGCACTGTCGTGCAACTTCATTTCCCTACTCCTACCGCATGGTGTTCTGCCGTCCGAGGCTTGGCGCCTGCGTCTGCGACCGTGGTGGACGCAAATCCCACGACAGCGTGCCGCGACACGCTCTAGCCCGACGGTTCCTGAAGGTAATCGCGCCTCAGTCAGCCAGCGTAACCTAACGAGCCGCGTGATTCAAGCGATAACGGCTTTTTTGTCGTAATCTCGCGGTGTGCTAGCCCTGTACTTGTACAAAGTCTACTGCGCGGCCAAAGGCTGGGCTCGTAACGTAATGATACGTGGCTCGATCGCAATGGCTCCGTCTCTTGCCTGGGACAGAATCGAAGTTCCGCATCCATCGGGCAGCCGTCCAACATACGATGGCACTCTTGGACGAATTCCTTGCCTGCCAGCGCGCGGACAATACCATCGGTACGCGCCATCTACGCTGCACGCTTGAGCGTGACCACCGGCAGGTGGCGTCGATTGTGACGCCGGCAACGATCCTGGCCTGGCGCAGGAAGCTGCTAGCTCAACAGTGGGACTGCGGTAGTAGACGTGGACGAGGTCGACCACGGGACGCGGGCGATCCGTCGTTGTGACCAGCCCCGTCGCCATGAGCCGATGACTGCTTGACCCGCCATCTTGAGCTCGTTCGCCATACCTAAGCCTCCAACGCACCACGCGTTAAATCAGCTGATAGGCGAACCTCCGCCAGCTCCAAATGGACGGCTTTGACCCGCCCGCTGGTGGTCGGTTCTAACCTGCCGGGTGACAGTCTTGGTGGTCTGCTACGCTACGATTATCGTGAGGCGGCGTCGCTGGGATGGACGACCGAGACCTGGCCCGGTCGAGTTATGCGTGCTCGCGCCCAACTCCGGGAGCAGTGTGGAGATCACTATCGTCACCATCTCCTGACGTGTGACGGCGCCTGCCATTGTGCGCTGATCGCATTGGACACTACGAGCGCGGTGGCCGGGATTCGATGTAGCTGACCAGATCCGGCTGGTCGACTCGCTGAGCGTGATTCTTGAGCAGGGCCCGCGTCTCGGGCGTGTCCTCGAACCGCAGAATCGCGTCGATCAGCGCCCGGGCCTCCTTGGCCTGGCCCGTGCCGGCCAGAGCCTCGACGAACGCCGCCCCACGGGCAATGGTCGAGGGGCGCGTGCCACGAGCGTTCGCCCGGATGGCGGCTCGCCCGAACTCCGTTTTGGGGTGGTGGATGACAGCCAGCACTTCATCGTAGCGCTTCCGTTCGATCAAGTGCTCGATCAGGCTGTGAAAGAGCACGTATCGGGCTCGACTTCGCGGCGGTACCTGGTCGTAGAGGTCCAGCGAACGGGCTTCGTCCTGCAGAATCCGGTTGAGTTCGGCCACGTCGCGGGCTGTGTTGACCTCGTTCGGCCGGGCGAGCAAGGCGCGCTCCATGGCCTCCCGGTGATCGTTCAGGGCCTGACGGGCCGGCGGGTGACGTTGGGCCAAGGCCGCAAAACCCGTGAACACATGCAGTCGGCGGGCGGCGGCGGAGCGGGAGTCGACCTTGAGACCCACCTCCACGCACCAGAGGTACTCGTTGAGGGCTTCGGCTAACGCTCCGCGCCGGCTCAGTGTGTCGGCCAGCCTCTCCCGGGCCAAAGCAACGTCGATATCATCTTTGGCAGCGGCAACCGCTTGTCGCGCCCGGGCAAGTGAGTCGTCACCGCTCAAGTCGTCGGCCAATTGCTCCATCAACTGCTTGGCGGACAAGTCGCCGGTGAATCGTCGCCGCTCGCTGCCATCCTGGTTGAGCAGCAACATCACGGGAAGCTGTGTGATCTGATAGGCCCGGAGCTGATGGGCATCGGCGCGGGAATCCAGCTTGACCGTGACGGTTTCCCGGATCAGCAGGTCTATCTCCTGCCAATCCCTGGTGGTAGGCCGCTCCAGGTACGAACACGCCCGCGTTCCCGGTTCGCTAACGTATACGAAGACCAGCCTGAAGTCCTTCTCGGCCAGCTCGCAGGC
>JANQGB010000308.1 GCA_028277545.1 Phycisphaerae bacterium
TCCGCGGCGAGGAGGCCAACGATTTCCGGATGACGCCTCAGCAGCTTGAAGCCGCCATCACCGACAAAACGCGAGCCCTGTTCTTCAACTCACCCAGCAATCCCGGCGGTTTCACCTACGACCCCGACCAGGTCCGGGCGATCGCCGGCGTTCTAGCGGATCGGGACATCTGGGTGTTCTCCGATGAAATCTACGAACGGCTGCGCTATCACGGGCAGGAGTACATCAGTTTCGCCGCCGTGAGCGAGCAAGCTCGGGCCCAGACGATCACGCTGAACGGGGCCTCCAAGACCTATTCAATGACCGGCTGGCGGATCGGCTACGCGGTCGGGCCGACCGATGCGATCAAGGGCATGGCCAAGCTGCAGTCCCAGGGCACCAGCGGCGCCCCCACCTTCTGTCAGTTTGCCCTGGCCGCCGCCCTCAACGACGATCAGGAGCCGGTCGAGGCCATGCGCCGAGTGTACGAGGTACGCGCCACCCACCTCCACAGGCGGATCTGCGCCCTGCCCGACGTCACTTGCGTGAAGCCAACCGGCGCGTTTGTGGCCTTTCCGAATGTATCAGCCACTTACCAGAGGCTGGGCGTCTCCGGTTCGGCGGAATTCTGCGAGAAGGTCCTCAACGAGATCAACGTTGCCCTGGTGCCGGGCATAGCGTTCGGCAGCGACGACCATGTGCGCTTCTCGTTCGCCTGCAGCATGGAAACGATCGATGAAGGCCTGGACCGGATGGCTCGTTTCCTGGCGTAATGGCCTGCGGCAGACGTGGGCACGTCAGTCGCCGGTTCCGGGGGGCCTTCCGGAGTTGCTCGTAGCGCAGCGTTTCTGGCGGGCTGGACTTGGGGGGTCTTCAGCGAACTCACCTGCCTGTTGTAAGGCGTGGTATCTGCCCGCGATTGGTTTCATGCTCCTGCTGGCCGGCTGCTCCTCTCCCTACCTGCTCACCGTCGAGGACGTGGTCTGCCCCGTTGGACAGAAGGCCCGGTTGGTGGGCAAACTCGAGTACCGCGGCCTGGTGGTGTTCAACCCGGGCAGCGAGGATCGGGACCTGGAGTTCTTCGTTGACGGCCGTCCCGTCGGAAGCGACGACACCGACGACGAAGGCTACGCCAAGCTCAAACATCGCTTCGACACCGCTGGCCGGCGGGTGCTGGAGATCCGTTACCGTGATCGCCGTGGCGACGTGCATCAGGCCACGGCTTCAGTGTTCGTCTGGGGCGACCGGCGCCCGATCCTGGTCGTGGACATCGACGACACCGTCTCGCAGACCAAGAAACGATACCTGCTCGGCGACGGAATGGATCGCTCGAAACCTCTACCCGATGCTCCGGCGGTGCTCAGCGAGTTGGCCGGGCGATTTCACGTGGTTTACCTGACTGCCCGGCCACGCGAGATGGCTATCAAGACTCGACGCTGGCTGGCGGACAACGGCTTTCCACGCGGCCCCGTGCTCACCTGGGACATTGACGAGTACGAATGGTCGTCCACCGAGTACAAAAAGACCGTCTGGACGACCTGACCGACGGTTTCGATCAGGTGACCATCGGCATCGGCAACCCCGGAGGCCGGGGCAAGGGCGACCACGAGGCCTACCGCAAGCGGAAATTGCTGACCATTCTGATCGATCCCGAGACTGCCGAGCCGGGTCCGACTACGATTAAACGGGGCGTGGCGCTGCCTGATTGGCAAAGCGTGCGGCGACTGTTCGCCGAGAACCCCGCCCTGTACGACCCCGACCTGTCGTACAAGAGTGAGTTGACGTTACCGTAACAGGCCGCGGCAGTCGGGTGCCGTGAAACGTGCAGGGGCATCCTGCAGATGAGAGCAGCCGGCGGTTGGCACCCGTACCATGCCGGCGGGAGCAGTCAAAATGTGGCACCGGCATCTTGCCGGTGGGAGCAGTTAAGATGTGGTACCGGCATCTTGCCGGTGGGGAGAATAGTGCTGTGATATCAACAACGGACCGGTGAAAAGCAGCATTTGTGCCACTATTTGGCAGCCGGCCGGCGCTAGGCCCGGCATTCATGCCGGGTTCAGGCGCCTGGGCACGGTATGTGCCACCCCGGTTCACCGGGGTTCTCGATGACGGCCTTCAGGCAGGGGAGGTCTTCGCATGATCCGCCGTGTGGATCTGCCCCGGCGAGGATGATCACCATCGCACGTTCCATTCAACGGACGCAAGGCGGCTGGGTAAACCCTCGCAACGAGAAGCCCGCTGGAAGCGGGCTCAACTGCAACCGCTGGCACGTTTTACCCGGCATAAATGCCGGGCCTAGCGCACGAACCACGACAAGTTCGCCAAGTGCGGGCTCGACCGACATCGCCTGTATTCAGGACCCGGCGCCAACGCCGCGTATGGGAGATTGTC
>JANQGB010000360.1 GCA_028277545.1 Phycisphaerae bacterium
TCCCAGGTGCGAAGGAACCAATGGTATCCGTTCCAGGATCCGCCGCCGGCGCCGCCACCCCCGCCGCCGCCGCTACCGCCCTGGCCCCCTTGGCCGCCATCGCCGCCATCGCCGCCCAACTGGACCAATCCGGAATTTCCCGACGGGGATGAGACGATCACGCCCACTGACATCCCGCCCAGGCCGTCACCGCCAGCCCCGTCGGCACCTTTGGCCGCATCGCCCCCTTTGCCGCCAGAATAGCCGTGGATATGACCGAAGACGTGCCCTGCCGTTCCACCACCGCCGCCGCCACCGTCGGTTCCATCGTAGCCATGACGGTGCCCCGCATGCCCTTTCTTCCCCCCTCCCGGCCCTCCACCGTATCCAGGGACCCACCTGACCGGCAGAGTGAGGTCATCATCTATTGTTACGGTCTGTACGGCTCCCCCCCGACCTCCCACGCCGCCAGCGCTCGCGCCCGCCAAACCACTTCCGCCCGGTTGGCCCGGAACACCGCCGAGAATCATATCTCCCTGATTGAGGAATTCGCTTGAAAGGCGTAGGTGACCGTTTCCTCCGGCGCCCCCGGTCCCCCCTCTGCCCCCTGACTGCCCGGCCTGCCCCGGCTTGCCCTTCGACCTGTTCAACGATTCCTGGGTGTATTCGTAGTCAAACACCCCGGGCCAATCTACTAGAATGGGTTCCCCGTTAACCAACTTGTGCTCAAGATCGTAATAGCCGCCGGCGCCGCCCTTGCCACCCAGGCCACCAGCGCCGCCCGGCCCCATACGGCCGTTATGTCCAATCTTGTTGTTCCCGGTCCAGACGGCCGCATGAGTCTCCGCGGGGCCGGTCAATGCCAAGAGAGCGAGGAAGCCAACCGAGACAACCATCCGTGTTGAAGAATGCCTATCCATGGAATCTCTCCTTTCGATTGAACCACTGCTTTGGCAAAACACTCGTCCGGGCGATCCTCAAGCCCGCTCCCGCACCGGGCGGACGCGGACCGTCGGCTCGAAACTGACAGGGAAGCGTTGCGTGTCATGCGCAACTGGGATGCGATGAGGACCTCCATGTCTTCGATCTCTCCTTCGCCCGCGTTGGCCGTCGAAGCGGCTGATCCATCCTTGTGGACAGCCGCCATGTGGACTCGAAAGCCAGCCATGTATCGTTCAGGACCCGCGACTCCGGCAGCCTGGAAGAGTGAAGCATCTCGCGTTGCACGTCAGGGGGGTCGGACCATTGCAGCCGCTGGAGCGTCTCATTCAGCGTCCGTCTGCATACTAGCGGAGCGCATCGGGCAGAACAATGAAATAATCCGCAGAATTGAGGAGTTTCCGGGGGATGCCAGAAACAGGCCTGCCCCGCGGAGACCGCCCACCGCCGAACCGAAAATCGGAACTCGCCCTGGCCGAGTTCTAGCGGGATCGTGTCGGTTCAGCGACTGCGACGCCTTCGTGCGCCCAGACGCAGAAGGAGGAGACCCGAGCCAACCAACCATACCGCTCCAGGCGCGGGGGCCGCAGGACTGCCCCCTGGTCCAGGGACAATCTGATCGGACTGATTGCCGTTCCATACCTCCAGATCGAGACCGAAGCCCGAACTGGACACATCGTAGCCATACCCGACCGGGAGGAATCCGTCGGCAAACGCGATGTTCGAGTAGAATTCGAGTATGCCGCCCTGGGCGCCCAGGAACGTCAGGCTCTTCGACTGGCCGTACAGAATATCGGAGAAATCGTAGTTGTCCCACGACTTGAAGAGGATCATTCCTCCCTTCAGACTGGCTTGCCCTGTGATGTCCAGCAGGTCGTGCTCGCCACTCTCGAAGCCGGCGATCTCGATCTCCAGCAGGCCGCCGGTGGAGGAGAAGTCGCCGTCAACCGTCAACGTGCCGACGGAATTGCCCGGCGCGACGATGCTCCCGTTGTTGAAGTCTCCCGCAAACACACCGGCGCCTTTGAATACGCCATAGTTCTCGAACGCTCCCGCGGTACTGTCGAAACTCCCATTGTTGACAAGAGTGCCGTAGTTCTCGACGGCGCCGGCGTTCACGATCTGCCCACCGACGCGGTTCGTCACCATGCCGCCCAGGACGTCCAGCCTGCCATTGCTATTGATGGTAATCTGGCTGCCATTGATCAGTTCGCCCCTGGTGCGCACCTGGATCTCTCCACCCCCGCCGACGCTGCCGCGACCGGCGACGAGCGTACCGCCGTTCTCGTTGGCGAGTCGCCCCTGGTCCCCGATCTGGAGCGTACCCTTGCCACCATCACCGCCAGGGCCGCCATCGCCGCCATCGC
>JANQGB010000394.1 GCA_028277545.1 Phycisphaerae bacterium
GTCCGCCGGGTCATCGAGGACGCGGACGTTCGACAGCACGAATACCCATTTGCCGTAAACATTTGGGCGGCGGTATTGCCAAGCCGCGTCCGCGCCGTCGCGGTAATAGCCCGTGGTAAAGAAGGTGATCACCGCCTCGAGATCGTAATAGCCGCCGACGGTGACCATGAAGTCCACCTGATCGGCAACCCCCGGCTCGAACAGCGCCCCGACCATGGGGCCGGCGGCGAACGAGATGGCGGTCATCCCCAATGGGCGTTCGGGGCCCAGGGAATGGAGATGGATCGCCGCGTCGGCAATGATGCGGGCGTCGTCGGCATTCACCCGAAGCGCCCGCATATTGGGAAGGTCCGGCACCAGCACCTGGAAGCGCGCCCTGGCCAGGCTGTTGGCAAAGGCGACGAGACGGCTGTCGTCCTTGCCGGTGGTCGCCAGCCCCGGTACCAGAACCAGCCCGGCAAGAGGTCCGGCCGTGGAGGAGGACAGGGTATACAGATCGGCGACGGTCCGCCGGCCTTCAACGTCGAAAGCGATGGTTTCGCGCCGAGGTTGCGGCGTGTTTTCTTTCAGCGAACTGGGTCCGTCCCCGGCGCCGATATCGGCGAGCAGCCGGGTCGTATCCACCAGCCGGCTCGGCGAGCAGCCACTCACCACCGCCAGTACGGTCAGGAGCGTGAGCCATCTGTGGACAATGCGTGCCATGGCAAGTCGCTCGCCGAACCTTTCAGGTGACCCAGCCGGACAGGAAATTGTTGATGGCCTCGCTCATAGACGTATCGAAATCCCGCATCGCGGCTTTCGTAAGGTCGACCCAGGCGCGGTCTCTCTCCTCCGCCGTCAGTCCCTCGCGGAGCGACCGGGTCCGGCTGACCCGCGCGCTGGCGCTCTTCAACCGCCGGCCCGACGCGCTGAGAATTTCCAGTTGCCCCTCCAGGGTGATGGTATAGCGTGCCGCCTGTTCGATCTTGACGCGGTCCAGCAGTCCCGTATCCGTCGGCAGGCGCTCCTCGACGACCGAAGCCCTGAGAATGGTGAACCGGCCGGTATCGCCCAAGCCCGCCGATTTGAGGCGATGGTCCGCCCAACGTCTCATGGCCTCTTCCGGCGGAATGGGAAATCGATGATCCACATGGGGCGGCGCCAAAGGCGGAGCATATGCCGACCGCGTTTCCACCTCAATCACATTGAGGTGTATAGGAGCGAGATGACCGAACGTCACATCTGGAGGAGGCGGCGGTGGATCGGACGCGCAGCCGCCCGCGATCGTCAGCACCGTCAACAGCGGGAAAAAGCGGGTCCTCATGATAGCCGGGGGCTCCTGTGTCTCGTTAGGCGTTGGGCGGGAGATCCCAAAGTGAATCAAGATCTCCCTCGCTGAATTCGTACACCTCCTTACAGAACTCGCATGTGACGGACAGCCGGCCGTTTTCGGTCATTGCTTCTACTTCGGCCCTGGGAAACGAGCACAACGTCCGCTCCACCCGCTCTCGTGAACAACGGCAAGCGTGGCGCAACGCCCGTTGACGATATACGCGAACGCCGTCCTCATGGAACAGCCGATACAGGATATCCGAGGCATTCAAGTGTGGATCCACAAGTTCGGCGGCGCTCACCGTGCTCATCATCACCACCGCCCGCCGCCAGTCATCATCCTCCTCATCCGGGTCGGCGGTGCCGCTGGCGGGGAGCCGCTGGATCATCAGCGCCGCCGAGCGGAGCGCGCCGACCGGCCCCGTGTCGGGTGGCGCGCACAGCGTGATGGCCGTCTCCAATTGCTCCGACTGGCGGAAATAGGTATGCGCGCAATCTGTCAGAGTAGCGCCTTCCAGCGGCGTCATACCCTGATAGCGTTCGGTATCCGGTCCCTGATCGACGGTGAACGCCATGTGTCCCTGGCCCGGAGAGCCCGGTTCCGCGCTTTCTGGGCGTGGGACACATGGCGTTCAC
>JANQGB010000508.1 GCA_028277545.1 Phycisphaerae bacterium
GCGGCGGTTGGACCGCGTCCCGGCCATTACCACGGCCGCGGTCCACCCCATCGATGCGCCGCCGATCGCCGGCCCCATCTTGCCGCGGCCGGCGGTCTATCTTCGCCGGGGCGGTCTTCTGGGGTGAGCCCTGCTCAGCCTCGGCGACGACCGGCACCGGAACGCTCGGAGGCGTCACCGGCTCGCCGCGTACTGCGTAAGCCACGATGACCCCCACTGCCAGCACCGCGCCGCCGCCAACCGCTCCCGCTATCCACTTGTTTCTCTTTAACATGCCTTCGGCCTGTCTGCCTGTCGTCATCGGTCGTTCTCCTCGTTCTGGGCGCGCGCACCCGGCGCAGTTGTCGTACCTGGAGCAGATGCGGTCGCTACACCCGCTGATGCCCGGGACCCGTTACTCACTCCATTGGACGCCGCCTGTTCACGGCGGTTCCAAAGAATCTCCGACAGCCGGTGGCTGCGGCTGCGGGCGTACCCCCGACCGCTACGATGTGGTAGACTGCGGCGCCCGAGGCGGCGGTCGCATCCGCCGGAGTGCCGTGCCCTTTCTCAGAAGGAACCAGATCCATGCCCCGAAGCACCACGAGAGTCACAGTCCTGCTGTCTGTTTGCGGCCTGGTAGGCGGCTTGTGCGGTTGTATCGCCGCCAGCACCAAGACCGAGGTGGTCCAGCCCGCCCAGGACCCGGCGGCTCAGGCTCAGAAGGAGAAGGAGGACGAAGAGAAGAAGGCCGCTGAGGCCGCCAAGAAGGAACGTCAGCGAAACCGCAAGCAGGAGAAGATCGAGCGCAGCCTGGGAATTGCCAAACAGAAGCTGGAGAAGGCCAAGCTGGCCTTGGACCACGCCGAGACGCAACACCAGGTAGCGCTTGAGAAGGCGATGGCAGACCTCGAGGTGGCCAGGAGAAAGCTCGAGAAGTTTGAACAACACGACGCCCCGTCGCGCATCGAACGAGCGGAGCTGAACCTGCGCCGCGCCGAAGACAGCGTCACCGAGAACCAGGAAGAGCTCACCCAGTTGGAGATGCTCTATTCCGACGAGGAATTCGCGGACAAGACCAAGGAGATTGTCATCGAGCGGGCCAAGCGCCGCCTGGATCGCTCCCGACGGGACCTGGCACTGCGCCGGGCCGACCTGGATAACCTCAAGAGCCGGGCGATTCCCATCGAGTTGTCCGAACATCAGTTGAAGGTCCAACGAAGCCAGCGCGGCCTCGAGAAGATTCACCGCACCCATGAAGCCACGCAGCTCGACAAGCTGATCGGCGTTATGAACGCCAAGGCGGCCATCGCCCAGCAGGAAGCCGAGTTGGCGGCCCTGGCCGAAGAGAGGGAGGAGGACCAGGAATGACCGGCGTTGCGATCGCCATCCTCACTGCACTCTATGCCGGCTCAACCGTCCCGGCGGCCACTCCGGACGATCCAACGGCGGCTGAGGTGCGCGGCGCCATGGACAGGGGCGCCGACTTCCTGCTCAAGAGCCAGAACGCCGACGGCTCCTGGGGCGGACCGGGCGGAGCCATTTACACCTTCACGGGCCCGGTCTGGCCCAACCCGGAGACACACCGTGCCTGGCAGGTCGCCACCACGGGCCTGTGCTGCCTGGCGCTGGCGGAGGTTGGCGACAGCGCCGAGGAGAAGCAGGCCCTAGATCGCGGGCTGGACTACCTGGTTGCCAACGCCGCCGTAGATCGTCCCAACGAATGGGACACCATGAACAACTGGGCATACATCTACGGACTGCAGGCTGTCGCGGGCGCTTACGTTCATCCGCAATACGCCAACTCCGACCGCCGCACTGCCCTGCGCGCCGCCGGCCAGACGATGATCGAGAAGCTGGCCTATCACCAGTCCATCAACGGCGGGTGGGGCTATCTGGAGTTCGACGTACCGCGCACCCGCCGGCCGCAGTGGGCGACCAGCTTCATGACCGCCTCTGCCGTGATCGCACTGTCCGAAGCGCGCAGAGCAGGCTTCACGGTGGACGACGCCGTCGTGAACCGGGCCGTAAAGGCCATCGAACACTGCCGCCTGCCCAACGGGGCCTACACCTACAGCGTGCCTGCCATCCCCTCGCCGCGCACGCTCGAATGGATTGACCAGGTCAAGGGCTCGCTGGGCAGAATACAGGTCTGTCACGCGGCACTGCTTGCCTGGGGGCGCGAGCTGCCGGCCGAGCGGCTCAGCACGGGGCTGGATCACCTCTTCAGCAAGCACCGCTTCCTGGACATCGCCCGTAACAGGCCCATCCCGCACGAGACGTTCTATTACAACTCGGGCTATTTCTACTACTACGGCCACTACTACGCCGCGATGGTCGTCGAGCAGCTTCCGCCGGGGCAACAGGCGCGCTTCTGGCCCAAACTTCAGCGAGAGATCATCAAGACGCAACAGAAAGACGGCTCGATGTGGGACTACGACATGCACGACTACCACAAGCCCTACGGCGTAGCCTACGGCTTGATGGCCCTGCATCGCTCGTTACCGCCCGAAGTCAGCGTGACCTCGTCCGGCACTCCACAGTCCCTTCCGGACGGAACCTAGTCGTTCGGCAGGTAGACGTAGAAACCCGTGCCGAAGCGCTCGGCCAGGCGGTATCGTTCGGCGATCAGTTGACGCCAGGCGGTCGGGACATAGTACGTTGATTGATAGCGTCGCCGTTGCTCGACAGGCTCGCGCAGAATCACGCCCCCGAATCGGCCCGCTTCCAGGCCGGCGCGGATGGCCGTGTCGTCAAAGGCACCCTGGTCGATCATCCCGCTGAACAGCCAGATGTCCATCATGGTCGGGCGGTGCCGGCCGGCCAGCGTGATGCTGTCCAGGTCGCATAGCACCGGAGGATCCAGCCGGTCGTAGCGCCGCAGCATGACGTCGAAGACCTCGCGTTCCTCGTCGCGATGACTCGCAATGTCACGGAATACGCTGTACCGCTCATTGGGGCTCGGGTCGAGCTTGGCGATGGCCACAATCGCCACCAGCGCCGGCAGGACAGTAGCCACCATTCGCAACGGCTGCCAGAAGTCCTCGGCCGCCGGCTCGTTCCGCCAGCGCTGCCACTGTAAGGCCATCAGGATGCTTGCCGCCGCCACGGACTCGCAGAAGTAGTACTCCACCGAGCCGTCGCGCCAGGTCATGGCCAGCGCAACAACCAGCGCGACTACGGCATAAAATTCGACCGGCCCCAGGCCGCGGGCACGCCGGCATCGGGCCAGCCAGCAGGCTGCCAGCCCGTACTGCGCCACCGCCACCGGCAGCACGGCGATGGGCCAGGCCAGCAGGTTGGCCGGCGAGCGATTGCCGCGCAGGGCGTGGACAGTGTTTTGCCAGAACGCCCCGTCGGTACCGGCGTTGACCCCCGCGACCAGGCCGCACAGCACTACCGCCGTCAGTCCGCCGAACACCACGCTCGCCCACCGGCGCCCGCAGTACCACAGGTACAATGCGATGGAGGGCAACGGCAGGATGCTGGACTGCTTGAATAGGAAAGCCGCCACGATGGGCACCACCGCCAGCAGCCACCAGCGCCGTGACTGAAACCGAACGAACCACCAGATGGCTGCCAGTGAAAGAAAGACTGCTACCGGATCGGCGCGATACTCGCCGCTGACAGTCCAGTAGATCGGACACGACACTGTAGCCAGCGTGGCTACCACAGACAGCGCCGCGCCAGCTCCCAGCCGGCGCGTCAGAGCATACACCAGGGCCGCGGTCCCCAGGGTGGCCAACAGGCTCATCGCCCGCCCGATGCGGTAGAGATCGAAGACGTCCGCGTCACTCGCCCGGCCGATCCAGGCCGGGATGGCGTAAACCAGCGGCCCGTAAACGGCAGCCGCATGTGGCGGGGCGCGGAAGTCGCGATAAATGTCCTCGCCGCGCATGAAGTTGGCCGCGTGGTGAACCATGACCGCCGTCCCGTGAATCATCTCGTCGGGTTGCGAGAAACACCGGTAGGCCCAGGCGAGCTGCACCGCGAGCAGCGCGGAGTAGGCCACCATGGCAAACAACACCGGCCGGCGCCCACCGATGGACGCAGCCGTACCAGGAGGGGTCAGGTCGGGAAGCGCGGACATCATCGAATCCCACAGGGCCGGTCAGCTTCCACTGGCCGGCATGCCAAACGGGCGATCGGGATTCTATCCCATGCGGCGCCGTCCGGTCGATGCTCAAGCTGCGTTTCCTTGACCGTGGGAGTGGTCATCGTTATCATCGATCACGTAGCGCGGTAATCACTCACACCTACCATTGACAGGAGGTCACGCCATGCGATGGAACGCAGCGACCTTGTTGGCCACGGTTGCACTCCTCTGTACCGCCGGCTGCCAGGAACCCCAGAACGATCAGGACATGCAGGACACCGGCGCTCAGACGACGTCGATGGAGCCGGACTACTTCGTCTCCGATCCGGCACCTGAACCGGCGGACAACTCCTATACCGAGTTCCCGGCCCTGACGGCCAGCGCCTCCACAACCGAGACGCCGGCCGCTTCGGACGCCGTCCACATCGTGGCCAAAGGCGATACGCTCTACGCCCTGGCCCGCAAGTACTACAACGACGAGCGCCGCTGGAAGGATATTTACGAAGCCAACCGCGATCGCATCTCCAATCCGGACCTGATCGGCCTGGGCCAGGAACTGGTGATCCCCTAAGCGCCGGCAGCGCGGTTGGTACGGGTTG
>JANQGB010000580.1 GCA_028277545.1 Phycisphaerae bacterium
GATCCGTGGTCGTCGAACTGGAGAAGGTCGCGGACGAACCGGATCGGTACAAGCTGGTGACAGGTGATGACGGGCTGCCGAAGGCGGTAGAGAAAAGCCAGCTACCCGGGGAAGAATCCGAAAAAGGGGGTTGACAGGGGCGCGGGCGGCGTGGTAATAGGCCGGGCACAATCAGAGGGCGTTCCGCACCGCCCCAACGAACACCATTCGATCGTAACGCCGAGCGGCAGAAACTAATCGCGCGGCGAAACCGATTGCCCATCGCTTCGGGTATCCGGTTTCGCCGCGCGTTTTTTTGTGCCATGCCCGCCGGAGGCGGGCCGGCGAAGGATCGAAGATGGCCAGGGAAGGCCACCTAAACGCCGAAACGTCAAAACGCCAGTGCCGGGGGCTGCGCCTCCGGCAAACGCCGAAACGTCAAAACGTCAAAACGCCGAAATCACAACGGCACAGGCTACACCGGCAAGATGCCGGTGCCACACTCAAACGCCGAAACGGCGGGGCGTCGAAGCTCTTCGTCCATGCAGGGGCGCCCGTTTACCCTGCCAAAGACCGCGCCGGGCGCCCCTCCCTCCTCTATGGGATCACGGCTTCACCGGCAAGAGGCCGGGGCCGGAGGCTGTGCCTCCGGCAAACGCCGAAACGTCAAAACGTCAAAACGCCAAAATTACAACGGCAGAGGCTCCACCGGCGAGAAGCCGGTGCCACACTCAACAGCAGAAGCCCAGATGTGGCGATGGCGCGCCGAGTTCAGTGCCCGGCTCGGCGAGCCGCGCCTTTTCACATACCGCGAAACGAAGCCGGCGGAATGCAGGGATGCGCGGGCAAGGACGCCCGGTCGCCGGCAACTCTTACACCCACGAAAGGAGATTTGCGTATGCACTGGTTGACGGAGCTTCTCAAACTGTGGGCGTCATTCCTGGTCGGATTCGGGCTGCTGCTCGGAGGCAGCGGCTGTATCACCGACCAGGCCATGGCCAAGGCGACGGACCCGATCGTGCACGTCGGGGATCGGGCCTTCGATACCCTCGACAAGGGCATCGACAAAGGACTGGCCGAACTGTCCACCCAACACCTGAGCTTGATGGGCGGCGCTCAATTCCTTGTGCCAGGATGGGACATCTCGGTCGAGGGCCTGCTGGTCAACGGCTTCAAGGGCCAGGCCACCGTGAAGGCGATCGGCCTGGCCGGACAGTTCCAGAGTTCCACCGGAGCGATACCGAACGACAGATTCGCCCCGCCGCCAGAGCCGGGAGCGACCGAGGACAAAGAGAAAATCAGTGGGGCGGCTACGCCGTCCCCGGGCTGATACGAGCCCGGCGGGGTGAGCCGTGAGTGCCCTGTAACGGCACATCATCCTTGACTCCGACTGCTGCTTTCCCCCGGCGGCGATAACCACGGAAGGGGGGCGTCGCCCAACGCCGAAGTTAGAATTGAGAAGTTAGAATGGCAAACGCCGAAACGTCAAAACGTCAAAACGCCCAAATCAAAACGGCTGGTGGTTGGGAGACGCTGCTTTACGTGACGTTGCCGCAGCGAGAGGAGGACCGGGCGGCGGCGGGCGACGCCTTGGCCGCGCTGCCCGATGCGGCCCGGCGCCTGACGGGCGTCGCCCTGGTGCTGCCGCACTGCACGACCGCCGTGGACCACCCGGAATTGCCACGCCAGTTCTGCGATGCGGCGCTGGGTTGTGGCCTGGGCGTGACGGTCGGACGGAGGCTGTGGCCGGCCTGGGATGAGCAGGATCCGGCAGACGCTTCCAGTGCAAGCTACTACGTCTGGGTGCTCAGCGAGTTGTACGGCTACGCGGCTGGCCTGGCGCCAGGCTGCCGGACCATGCTGGATTGCGAGCCGTACGGCACCAGCGTGCTTAAGGCGCTCATCAAGCGGCCCGAGGGACTCGATCCGCTGGGCGCCGCCGGCGTCCGGGAAGCCATTAAGGAGGCCGTGGCCCGCGTACCGGCGGCGGACTTCGTCTACCCGGCGGCTAGCAGCAACCGCAACCACTTCTGCTGGACCCTGCGCGAGCTGGGCGACACCTGGCTGCAGCACGAGACGTATACGCAGATGGGGCCCACGGCCCACAGCATCAACCCGCCAGTGGCGACACGCTACCAGCCCGGGGCCAGCGGCACGCTGCACTCTTGGGGCACCTGGCTCACGGCGGATGACGTTCTACTGGCACAGGCGCCAGGCGGCCGCCCGCTGTCGGCGGCTGGATGGGCCGGCCTCGACTGGGACAATATCGCCCCCCCCAATCCGGACTGCCGCGTGCGCTGGCTATACGCCAATCGCGCTGACTTACGCGATGTGTTGGTGGCGCTGGGGAAGCTGGAAACAACGGAGAAGCCGCAGTAAGCGCTGAGAAGGAAAACAACTCGGTCTTGGCCGCCTGGCCTTTGGCTCTGGTCTGCGTGTTGGTCGGCCTGCTGGTGATGGTCGGCGGGTGCCACTTCTCCGCGCTGACCTTGCAGACGTCAACAGAAAAAACGGCGGTAGCCACAGGGGGCACAGAGGGGGCAGAAACAACAGAAGAGGCGGACGGCCTGGAGCTTACGCCTGCCGAGGCCTGGATCGCTGACACGATCCTTGACGTAATTGGGAGTGACGAGTGATGGACTTCAAACGTGTTTTGAACCCGCTTCGGAGCCGGAAGGTTCGGGCGGCGCTGGTTACCGTGATCGCTGCTGCCGCTGCCGAGTATGGGCTCGACGTGCCGGACGAAGTGCTGCTGGGCATCGTCTCGGTCGGTGTTGCTGTGATCCTGGGGACGGCGATCGAGGACCACGGCGAAAAGTCGAAAGCGTCGACCACCCTGTTGCCGCTGCAGAGTGGGAAGAACGGCGAACAGCCGAAGTGAGTCGGCCGAAGGCCGAATTGAGAATTGAGAATTGAGAACTCAGGCCCAAGACATGGCGTTGTCGCTCGGGGCGGTCGACATGCTCGACCTGCTCAAGCGGTACTTCGGTGATCGGCCGCTGACAGCGGTCGAGATCGCCGAGGCTGCCGGGGTCTGCGATCAATCCGATCGTGAGACCAAGCGGCGGGCGGTCCGCAAGCTGGCCAGCGAGCTCCGCTCCGCCGGCTTCCAGGTCTGTGCCTGTGGACATGGCTACTGGCTGGCTCGGGACGCAGCCGAGTGGGGCGAATACCAGGCGGCCCGGCAGAGCAAGGCGCGGTTCGTATTCAAGGCGGTTCGTCAGATGGCTGATGCGGCGAGCGATCGGGCTTGTGGGCAAGGCGAATTGTTCAGCGCCGAGAGCGGGGCTGACTGGGCGACGGCGAAGTGACGGCGAAGGCCGAAGTGAGAATTGAGAAGTGAGAAGAAAACCGCCCAAACGGCGACAGGTCACCGGCCGCTGCATGAGGTGCCGCCGGGGTGGCACGCCGTGGGGTGGTTTCTCTACCTGCGACACTTCGCCATGGTCGTCATCGACCCGAAGAAGAGGGCGCCGTTTGAAGAGGCGGCCAGGAAGCTGGCCAAACAACTAAGGGCGGAGGGTGTGACATCGTGCTTTGTCAACTGACATTGGGGCAACTGACCACGGGTGACTTCGCTTCGCTGGCCGGCGTTATCGTGGGCGGGTTCGCGGTGCTGACCACCTGCCTGGCACTCTACCTGCGGTCGCTCAGCAGGAGCCTGGGGGGCACGGTCAAGGACCTGCAGGGCTGGCTGCAGCGGGTGGACGAACGGGTGGCGGCGGTCGAGCGGGATTCGCCGCTTTTCTACGTCTCCAAGGACGAGTGGCTGCGAGCCATGAACGGGACCCAGGAGCTGCAGGACAAGATGGTCCAGAAGCTGGTTCAGTTGGACACCAAGGTCGACTCGCAGGTCGGCCTGGCCGCACAGCTTTCGGCCAACACGACAGCCACCGCGAAGCTGGCCAGCGCCGTGGCCACGGCGGTCAAACAGATGGCCAGCGAAAGAGCCGGTCAGGAGGGTACGACATGAACCGGGCGGACGCGGAAAAGCTGCGGATCAGCCAGGACCGCAACCAGATTCTGGACTCGCTCAAGCGGGTGTACCCCTCGCCACTACGGGCCGACTTCCTGCGCCGCTCGATCGTCTCTCAGCCGGACTGGGACGTCTTTCGCAAGGACGTGGCCTACCTGGAGGCCAAGGGCTACGTCGAAGAGGTCAAGCCACGGGCTGGCGCCCCGATCGAGAAACGTTGGTACCTCCTGACCGCCGCCGGCGTCGAAGCGGCGGACGAGATGATCGAGGACCCGGCACTGAACCCGGAGATCTGAGCCGTGCCGCGACCCAAGGCCAGCGAAAACATCCCGGCAGAGGTGCTCACCGAGGCGTATGACGCCGTCGAGTTGGGCGAAAAGGTCAAGCACGTCTGGCGGCGACTGCTGGAGCCGTACGGCATGGGCGAATCTACCTGGCGGCAGTACGTCGATCGGCATCGCCGGGAACGCAAGGCCCGCATCGTGCGCGAGGAGATCACCAGATGCGGGGACCTGGGGCGCGAGATCGCCGGCGACCGCGAGTTGACCGCCGACCAGGCGATAGTGCTGGGCAAGGTCGTAACGGCCGCAATGCTGGAAGACGCCAGCAGCGCGGACGTCAAGAATTTCAGGCAGGCGGTCAAGGACCTGGCGGCTCTGAAGCTGGCCAGACAGGCCGATCAGCGGGCCGCCCAGAAACACACGGCGGAAATGCAGCGACTGGACCTGCTGGTCCAGACGCTGCGTGACACGGTGCTCAAGGGTGAGTCCGAAGAGCTGGACGTGGCCAAGGTGCGGGCGCTGTTCCGCGAAGCCTACGGAGTGCAGTCCTAGATGGTGGCACCCGAGCCAGCCAGAGCCAAGCCGTACCTGGAGCTGTATCCCTATCAGCAACGGGACGTCGAG
>JANQGB010000592.1 GCA_028277545.1 Phycisphaerae bacterium
AGCGAATCGATCCGCTCCTGGCCGACGTTCTCCGCCTGGGCTCGCTGGAGATTGAGCAGCAGCTCCTCCTTGTCGACCTCCGCCCGGTGAATCTCCGCGTTCCTGGCCACCAACTGGGCTTCGAGGTCCGCGTTCTGCTGTTTGATCGCCTCCAGCCGCGTCCGTTGATCGTCGACGATCTGTTGAATCTGTTCGGCCCGCTCCTGCTCCGCGTCGAACTGCTTGGTGCGGCGATCCAGGTCCGCCTGCGTCGCCCCCAGCGAGTCCTTCAACATCGCCTTCTCTTCGTTGAGGGCATGAATCTTCTTGGTCAGCGCCTCGACTTGTTCCGCGGAACCGCGGCCGTTGGAGCCCGAGCCGCTCTGCTCCGCCAATTCGACCAGCAGCGAACCCAACAGCCGGTATCGCTCACGCTCATCGATCCGCGACAATGCCGATCGCAGGGGCTCGAGTAGAGCCGTCACCTCGGGTCCTCCAGCCGACCCGGCGCCCGCCTGCGTCTCCGCCCCGCCTGCTTCTCGTCCTGAATCGCCCACGACCTCTCCACTTAGCGCCCCGGACAGCCCCACCTGGCAAAAGACATGAAATAGTGACTGCGGCGCGCTCTCCCCGTCGGAGCACGCTGGGCTACAATCTAGCTTGAGCAGTCCGCGTTGTCGAGCATGTCCCGGGCAAGACCACCCTTGTCTCCCCGGAGCCTGGGCATTATAGCTCTTGAGCGAGACTCGGCAAGATGGGAGGAGGAGGCGGGTTACGGCCCATGGCCTCGGTTTATCGACGAGTCATCCTGAAGCCTCCGGGCCTGAGTGACAGCGACTCGGCGCGGCTTGCGGATCTGTTGGTCGGTGCAGTTGACCTTCAACGGGAACTGGCCGCCAAGTCCCTGCACGTCCTCCAACTCGCCGGGCAGCCTGTCGAAACCAGCCGCGCGTTCTACATCGAGCACGAACCCGCCGAACCCATCCCGGCCGATAGTATCTGGGATCCGTCCGCGCCTCGCTGTGAAACGGAGCAATTGCTCCGCCGTGCCGCGGCGTTGCTGGACGCCTTGCAGACTACCCATGACCTCGACCCGTTGCATCCCAAGGTGCACGGTGGTCTTTGCCCCGGCGCGATTCTCCGCACACCCGACGGCATAGACAAGGTGTCCGACTTCGGACTCGCCCAGGCGGTCTGCACCGCCTTGGGAACCGCGGCCTACCTCAACCTGGCCGTTTCCCCGCGGGCCGACGGACCACCGGAACTGCAAGGCACGGGCGTATGGGAGGTGCTGCCGGCTGACGAGTTCGAGCGGCAGGACCGCATCTGCGCCTTCGTGGATCCCCAGAAATACGACACGCGGGTCCTGGCTGGCTTTGAACCGGGCTCCGATACCATCGCCGCCGGCTTCCTGCTGCACCTCTGGGCCGAGCACCAGCACCCCTATCTGCACGCCGACCCCGACGCCCATCGCCTGGTTGAGATGTCCGAGTTCATGGCGATGAGCACCTACAACAACGCCCGCCGGGACGACCTGGCGGGATCGGACGATCCAGCCATTAGTACGTGGTGTGAACTGGTGCACGGCATGCTCGCCCGCGTGCCCAAGGACCGGCTTCCCACGCCGCAGTTGGCCAGGACCCTGGCCGAACATGTGCCGCCGCTTGACGCCCAGGACATCCTGCGAGGCCGCATCGAGAAGCTCGATGAACTCGTCGAGCAGAAGACCTGGCACGAAGTCCGGACCATCGCCGGCGGCATCGCGTCCAGCAATGCCGCTCCGCCGGAGTTCAAGGAGCGCGCCGGCGCAGCACTCCGTGTCGCAGACGCCTATGTCGCTATCGAACGGGTGGCGGCAACGCTGGAGGACGAGAACTGGCCGACGGCAGACCCACAGATCAAGGCCCTGCTCACCAGTTCCGACCTGCCGCCGGACGTGCGCGAACGAGCTCAGAAGGCCCTCAAACGCCTGCAGCATAACCTGGACGTACAGCGCGAGCTGGACAGGATCGACAGCGGGATGGACCGCCTCGCCACGGACGATCCGGCGTCTCGGCAGTCTCAGTTGCGCGACCTGGTTGCCAGCCTCGATGAGCTGCCGCCGCCGGATTCGCTGCTGCGCCAAGTCCAGAGCCGTCTGGAGGAGTCACGTGCCCGTCTTACCGAAGGCTTGCAGGCCGCAACGAACGAGCTACAGCAGGCCCTCGAAGATGACCGCCAGCGTGCGACCGAATGGGTGGGCCTGCTGGACGAAGCAGTGCAGGCAGAGGAGTGGGAGCAGGCCATCGCGCTGGTCGATGACGAGCCGCAGCTCGCGCACTGGCCCGAAGACCAGCGCCAACGCGCGGACCAGATCATTCCCCAGGTGGAGTCGATCCGCAGAGAGCGGTCTGAGCTGGAACGTGCCCGCCAGTGGCTGGACGAACTGGGGCAGGCTGTGGAGGAGGAGCGTTGGGCGGCTAGCGCCGACATACTCGCCCAGCGCCCTGACCTGGAGCACTGGCCGCCTGAGGCGCCGGACGAAGAAGCAATCTATCGCGAGGAGATCGAGCAGAATCTGGAGGCGATCGAACGAGACCGCCGCCGTATCGAGGTGGAACATCGGCGGGCCCGAGCCTGGTTACAGCGCGCTCAGGCCGCCGCCGAAAAGAACGATTGGACTGAGGCCCAGACGGTACTGAGCACACCACCCGATGTCGACCACATTCCCAAGGATGTACGCGACGAAGTTGAAGCGCTCAACCGCACGTGTCACGAGCAGCTCGGCCAGGTCGTCCTGGCCCGTCTGCAGCAACGCACCGAAGGCGTTCGCAAGCTGGCCGAGTCATTTATCAATGACCTGATCGCGGCGGAACTGAGCCGTTTCGTGCAGCCCGCGGGAGTCATGACGAGCATCGACGCCGAGCAGTTCAGCTCGTCGAGCCCTATGGCCAGCGGATCCGCCGAGCTGTCCGTCCGCCTGCAGGACCGGGACGCGGTGCCTGACGAAGGCACGATTAACTGCCCCTTCGACTTCCAGCTCGACGCCGACCCGCCGCGCATCTGCGACGACGACGGCGAACTGGCCCATACGTTGACCGACGGCCTGGCCGACCTGGTGTCGCGCGTCCAGGCCCTGCGCCTGCACGGCCTGCTGGCGGTCCTCCGCAGAGGCGGCTTCCCTGACGCCAGGCTGGACTTCGACCTGGTGGAGCTGAGCGAGAGAGTCACCGCAACTGTCGACTTTCTCGGAGCGGGTGCGGCCGAGACGACGGCGGCCATCGACGTGGCCTGGAATCCTCGCACCCTGCAGTGGGAGCACGTCAACCCGGACGGCTTCACCAAGGCAGCCGCCCTGGCCACGGCCAGCGTCGCCCGACGAACGGTCCTGCCTGAG
>JANQGB010000595.1 GCA_028277545.1 Phycisphaerae bacterium
TCGTCGCAATCGGCGTCGCTTATGCATTCCTCGCACTCGTCCGGAATGCCGTTGCTGTTGGCGTCGCTGCTGCCGCCGCCGGCCACATCGCACTGATCCAGTAAGCTGTTGTTGTTACAGTCTCGGCCCGGGATCAGGTGGCTCGCGGGGATGATGTCCTTGGATTCCCCGGGCGGCTGCCAGCGCAGCTCGGCCACGGCGCCGCCGCCTTGCTCGTAGTACTCCATGACGATTGCGTAGGCGCTCTCACCCGCCAGGTCGATGGCGCCCGACCATTCGGTTGGCGACTGGTCGACCCAGCGGTCCACGATCAACTGGCCGTTCACCCAGAGGCGCACGCCGTCGTCGGTCGTCGTATAGAACGTGTAGGTGCCGGCTGCTGCCGTAGTCTTGACCAGGCCGGTCCAGCGGACGCTGAACGTGTTGACGCCAAAACCCGGCCAGGGCGCACCGCTGCCCCACTGGAAGTCGATCGTCGAATCGATTCTCCCGCGCAGCCGACCCGTGAAGTCCTCGTTGTCATAGTACGCACCGGCCAGCCCGCCGATGCCGTCGTGCTCACACTCGTCCGGAACGCTGTTGGCGTTGCAGTCGGTGCTGCCGCCGCCGTCGACGTCGCATTCGTCGGGCACTTCGTTGTCGTTGCAGTCCACGCTGGTACCGGCGGTGATGTCCTCATGGTCAGCAATGCCGTTTTCGTTGCAGTCGTCCACGCAAATGTCCGACCCCTCGTCGCATACCTGCCCCGGACAGGGGTCCGTCCCCGACTGGCAATCCTGGCTCACGTCACAGGTCTCGACACCGTCGCAAAACAGCCCGTTGTCGCACAGGCCGTCGTCGGGCGTGTGATCGCAGGAGTCGGTGCCCTCGTTGCAGGAATCGATGGTGCACGACACGCCGTCGCTACAGTCGGGCGCCGTCCCCGGCTGGCAACCGCTCGCGACGTTGCAGATTTCCGCTCCGTCGCAAAACAGCCCGTTATCGCACAGCGCATCGTCCGGGAGGTGATCGCACTGATCGGTACCCTCGTTGCAACTGTCCGTGGTGCAGGCTATCGAGTCATCGCAGTCCGGCGCGCTGCCGGCCTGGCAGCCGGCCACCGCATCGCACGTTTCGTCGCCGTCGCAGAATTGACCGTTGCTGCACAGGCCGTCGTTGGGCGTGTGGTCGCAGGAGTCCGTCCCCTCGTTGCAGGAATCGTCGGTGCAGGCGACTCCGTCGTCGCAGTCGGGCGGCGTTCCCGGCTGGCAGTCGCCGCCGGCGTCGCAGGTTTCGACACCGTTGCAGAACAGCCCGTCGGCGCAGTCCTCGTCATTCACGCAGCCGCCCCCACCGCCGGAGACCGCCACCACGAAGGCGTCCAGCCCCGCTTCGACGATGCTCTGCGGGTTGGAGTCGTTGGCGGTGAAGCGCAGTTTCATGTTAGCCGTGAGCGTCACCCCGGCCGCGTCCAGGTCGGCCTGGCTGATCAGGTGACTGCGCCAGGAGAGCCCGCCGTTGGTGTCGTGGGTCGCCAGCGTAGTCCAACCTCCGGCGCCACCGTTGCTGTTTATCTGCACCAGCAGCCGGTCCACACCACCGTCTTCGTCGGTCAGGCGGAGATAGTAATCGTATCCTATGGCCACGCTCCCGCCGGTCAGGTCCAACGTCGGCGAAGTCAGCCGCACGGCACCGTCGTCGACGTCGGTGTTGCCGAACTCGTTCTGCGTGAGGTAGCACTGGCCACTTCCGTCCGAGTCGCTGGCCGGGTCGTAGTCCCACCCCGGGTCGTTGACCGGCACGCCACGCTGCCAGTCTCCGCTGGAGGCCCCCAGGTTCTCGGCCATCCAGCCCTGGTCGGTCTCAAAGTCGTCGGCGAAAGCTACGTCCAGGCAGGTGTCGGTGGATTCGTCGCACAGTTGCCCACCAGCGCAAGGATCCCCGCTGCCGGGCTGGCAGATGTTGTCCACGCAGGTCTCCACGCCGTTGCAGAAGACCCCGTCGGCGCAGTCGGCGTCGTCGTTGCAGGCGGTCAGGTCACCAAGAACAAAGGTCATGTTCTCTGCGGCGCCGCTGATATTCGACAGCGAGTTGTCGGTGGTGATGATGATCCCGTCCTGGTAAGCGTCGGTGTTGGGCACCGTGGTCTCGTCCAGCAGCGTGACGCCGCCAGCGTGGTAGACGTCCCCCCCGTCACCGCGGTTGTTGCCCCGTTCGAGGTCGTAGTCTCCATCGGCCTGCAGCACCGCGACGCGGTAATGGTTGTTGTTCTCCGGCCACCCCGGCTGGCCGGGGTAACCTTCATCGGTGTTGTCGGCCTTGGCCTCGTCGATATGAAAAACCACCAGCCCGCCCTGGGGCATGGAGCCGTCGAAGCCCACCGGTTGGCGGTTCTCGACCAGCAGGTATTCGCCGGGCGGGTAGCCCGCGTCGATGCGATAGGCGGTGGCGTTGGTCTCCAGTTGCGGCACGGTGTAAACCGCCGGGGTGGAGATCACCGTCGGGGTAAGCCAGCCAAGGAAGGCCTTCGAGTAGGCGCAGAAGTGGGGCGGGAACAACTGGGAGCCGTCAAAGCCCCACGAATTGGCCATCATGCCGTAGGAGCCGATACCCCGTCCGCCGCCGTCAATGTCGTACAGGTCGGGCAGGCCGAAGTAGTGCCCCGTTTCGTGAGCGATGACCCCGATGCGCAGAATGTCCGTTCCGCTGGTGCCCCACAGGGCGGGTTCGGTGTGGTAGTCGAACACCCGGACGGTCTCGCCCTGGTCGTTGGTATCATCGCTGAGCCACTCGCCGTCCGGCAGGGCCCACAGCGACCAGCGGTGGGACCACATCCAGAATCCGCCGCCGCCTCCGGTCTCGGCGCCGTATCCGGAGTGAATGATATCGATGGCGTCGACGTAGCCATCGTTGTCGGTGTCGAACTGGCCGAAGTCGACCAGCGGGTCGGCCGCCTCCAGGGCATCCTCGACCATACCCTGCGGATTGGTGGGGTACGCGCCCCCCAGCCCGCTTGATCCGTCAGTGTAGTAGGCTTCGGTATGCGGCAGCGTTACCCAGGCGGCCACGGTGCTCTGCAAGGTCATCGCTCCGTAGGAGTTCTCCAGGTAGACGTCCTTTACACTGCCGGTGGGGGCCAGCACCGGGTCTCCGCCGACGGCGTTGAAGAGAATGTCGTAGTCAGCCTCGGGGCGGGTATGGGTGCCGAACACGTGATCGCTGAACTTGCAGAGTATAACTAGGTTATTGACTGTGCCTGACGGTGGCACCCTGGCGGGCGGACCGCCTCGCGTTGGCGGCTGGGGCAGCGTTTCACTCCGAGACTGCCGGCGCACCTCGGAGGCGGGCAGGGTGTGCGGCCTCAGCCCGACCGCTGCCGGAACCGTGGACCCTACCGCGTGTCCGGTGGGTGCCAGTCGCCCCGCGGCTCCGACTGTGGCGTAGACGTACCTGCCGTTGTCCACCACCACCGTGTAGCCATCCAGGTCCGCGTACCAGTGATAGTGCTCGTCGCCGAAGACGCGCAGCGTGATCTCACTGCCGTCCGGCTGCGTAGTCTTGAAGGGATGAGGGCTGGCGGGCACCGCCCGGGCCGCTTGCCCGGCCAGCAGCACGACGACGCCCACACTCAGGCAACTCGCAGCCAACTTGGTGCCCCTGGGAATCCGCAGGCCCGTCAGTGCTGCTGGGATACGCTGGCACATGATTTGTCGCTCCGTTGCGGCGCGTTACCTCTCTGCCGCCCCCGCCCCCCAGGTCCGCCCCTATCGCAGGCGGACGGTCCTCTGCGCCGGGCCGCACTCGCGGCGCGCGCTTCCGCGCGGTCGTGCGTGACACTGAACGAGGCTTGCCGAATGGTGTGGCCGGCGCACGCTCCCAGGGCTGGTAGCGGGCGCCCGATTGCCCTCAAGTGCTCCCCCATTGACGCGCAACGTTGCCGGCCCGCAGGCCTCGAACACTCCACGCGCGACTTGTATGATTCTGTATCCTCATGATAGCAGCGAACACCGCCCCGTGCTATCACCAGGCCCCCAGCAGGCGTAATTCCGGGGTTGCTGCCTCCACAGGTGGAATCATCACAATACCACTGTACGGACTCCTCCTATATCGGGCCGTTCGACTATCCCGCGCTCGGGGCGCCTCGCGTTTGGGTGAGGGATGCGTGTTCAAGACAAGCTGCACGACGCGACAGCGCCCGTACTTCCGATAACGCGCCAGTCCGCGCACCTCGTTTCCCTCGCACGCCGGATGATCGACAATGGCAACTTAGTGCGGCATCGCATCCGTAAATGCCGGCTGTGAGACGGCGCCGGCACGTGCCTGCGGGTGAATCGACCTGTCGCGGTAGACTTCCGGCGCGGCGCCCGCCTACAATCCGGTGATTCCGAAAGCAGACGTCGGAACCACCCACAAAGAACCCTGAATCGCCGACGACCACAAGGAGAGGAAGGAAGTGACCGAGACGATCACCGTCAACGACCTCCGGCAACACGAGCTGGTAATCCTGAGGCGTCTTCGTAACGGCCCGCTGACCGAGTTTGAATTGGCTGCGGAAGTCGCGGAGCATTCCGGCTACTCGCCGGAGCAGGCGGCCGACCAGATTGCCGGGTGGCTGGACGACTTACTTAATAACGGATTCGTGTGGGCGGGCAAGCTGTACAACCTGGACGGCCAGTCCATTTCCGCGGCTGCCCTGACCAAGTGTGGCAAGGAGTTAGTCAGCTAGAGTTACAACACCCGGCGGGCACAGGGTTCACACTAGATGAGGTGCCCCGCTCCAGGAGTTTAAGGAACCTCCAAGCCGGCCCACAACCAGATTCTCGGAGCGTATTCTCAACCGCGCCGCCTCGCCGTCGGCGCGGTTTCTCTTTGCGCGCCGGCAGCGGCAGGCTGCGGCGCTCCTTCAGGCCCGGCTACCGGACGGTGATCGAGCCGTTGTGAGTTTCCACGTGCAGGTCCGTGTCGGCTTCGCCCAGCCGCCCGCTCACGAAGCTTCGCCTGCTGGTCAGTTCAGTCAGCGATCGCTGACACCGCACGATGCCGTTGTGCGTCCGACAGGTCAGCCTGGCGGCCGCCTGGTCCGCCAGGACCAGGTCGATCCCTCCGTTGTGGGAGGTGATCGTGCCCGCGACCGCACCCGCGACGTCGAGGTTGGCCTGTATGCGCCCGTTGTGGGTCAGCAGCCGGACTTGCGAAGCCGGGGCGGCCACTTCCAGGCGACCGTTGTGCGTCTCGGCGGTCATCTTGGTAGACTCGGTTCGGGCGATGATCCGGCCGTTGTGCGACTGAAGATGGCAATCGCCCTTCACGCCGGTGACCTGCAGCATACCGTTGTGTGAAGTTGCGGAAACAGCCAGTCGCGGCGGGACGGCCACCCTGAACGACACGCGCGTGCCCCAGTCGCCGGCCGGCGTGCGATTGAGCCGTCGTCCCAGGTAGTGCGTCCCGGCAGTGGTCTTCGAAACCACCTCCAGGGCGTCCAGGCACTCCCGTGCCCGGGCTTCAGTGCGCCCGCCCGCCCTTATGCGTGCTTCAACGACGATGGGCTGCCCCTCCAGTTGTACGGCATCCACCATAATCTGTCCGTTGTGGGTCTTGGCCTCTATCCGGTCCAGGTCCGACGCGGACACCTCGAATCGCTCGACCGACTCGACCCAGACCGTCGGACCGCAGCCGGCCAGCAATGCGGTCAACGTCACCGCGCCCGCCATAGCGGCCACGCCCGCCATACGCCTTCGATGAAGCCTGAACATGATCGTCTCCCCTGTTCTTCCAACCGCGTCCGCGCGGACCGAAGGCCGCGCCCTGCCCCAATGGCCGTAACCATATTAGTAACTGACGGACAGCTTATTCCCCGGCCCGCCCCTCCGGCAAGTACAGCGGCGCTTCGCGCAGTCAGAACTTGTATCCCTCTGTCGGCAGGTGTGTTACGCACTTGTGGCTGGTGGCGGCGCGTGTTACATTGCCTTAGCGTCGAATGGATTCACACGTCCACAGTGATTGGCTGGTCGAGCACGCAACGAATCATGAGCACGGTCACGATCCAGAACGTCACCAAGACTTTCGGAAAACACAAGGCCGTGGACGCCCTCTCACTCGAGGTGCCCCACGGCAGCGTGTACGGCTTCATCGGGCCCAACGGCTCCGGCAAGACGACCACGCTGCGCATGATCATGGGCATTCTGTATCCCGACGCCGGCAGCGGCGCCATCCGAGTGCTGGGGGACGAGGTCTTCGGCGCCGCCCGCGACCGGGTGAGCTATCTCCCCGAAGAGCGCGGTCTGTACAAGAAGATGAAGGTTCGCGACGTACTGCGCTTCTGCGCGGCTCTCAAGGGCCGCCGCGACTGCAAGCGTGACGTCGACGACTGGCTCGAACGCCTGGGCCTCAGCGAGTGGTCCAACAAGAAGGTGGACGCCCTCTCCAAGGGCATGGCCCAGAAGGTGCAGTTCATCGCCTCGGTGGTCTCCGGGCCGGAGCTGCTGATTCTCGACGAGCCCTTCACCGGGCTCGATCCGGTCAACGCCGAAGTCATCAAGGACGCCGTGCTGGACGTCAAACGCCAGGGCACGACGGTCATCTTCTCGACGCACGACATGGGCGTGGCCGAGAAGATGTGCGACTTCATCTTCATGATCTTCAAAGGCCGCAAGGTGCTGGACGGCACGCTGGAGTCCATCCAGGACACCTACGGGTCGGACACCATCCGCGTGCGGGTCGAGGGCAACGGCGGCGTCTTCGACAACCTGCCGGGTGTCGAGCGGGTGAACGACTTCGGCCGGTTCCAGGAACTGCGCATGGACGACCGGGGAGATTCACAGGAGATTCTGCAGACGCTGGCCAGTCGGGCGCGTATCCGGCACTTCGAGCTGGCCCGCCCCTCGCTGCAGGACATCTTCGTCCGCATTGCCGACCCCGACGCGGAGGAGGTTGACGATGCGTAAGGTGCTTGCCATAGCCCGGAGGGAGTACGAGGCCGCTGTCAGAACCAAGGCCTTCATCATCACGCTGGTGGTCATGCCGATCATGATGATCGGCAGCGTCGTGGTGCAGCTTCTGCTCGAGGACCAGGTGGATGTGACCGATCGTCGCGTGGCGATCATCGACTACACCGGGCAGTTATACGGCGTGCTGGCCGACGAGGCCGAGCAGCGCAACTCCGGCGGGATCTACGGCAAAGTCGATGCGCCCGAGAAGCCCGAACTTCCGGGGCTGCCCGAAGCTCTGGGCAACCTGGTGACCTTCAACGCTCAGCGCGAAGAACTCGGCTTCCGCGGTCCCATGACCCTTCCGCAGCGCGACAGGTTGCTGGGCGCCTGCCGCAACGAAGACGACCGCAACCGCATCACCGAACTGTACGAGAAATCGCAGAAGCAGGTCCTGCCTCGTTACCTGCTGGAAACGGTGGAAGCCGGCAACTCGTCGCCGGACGAGCTGCGCATCGGTTTGAAGCAGCGCGTCGAGAACGGCGAACTCTTCGCCTTCGTCGAAATCGCGGAGGACGTGATCGAGGGCGGCCCCGAAGCGACCGATCCGCCCATCGTCTACTACACCGCCCGCACCACCTACCGCGACTTGCGCAACTGGATGGCCCGGCCGATCAACGATGTAATCCGCCAGACGCGCATGGCCGATGCCGACCTGGACGCCGAGCAGGTCGCCTGGGTCACCCAGTACACCCACCCGCGCATCCGCCACGTGCGCTCGCTCGACGCGACCGGGGCCCACATCGCCGGCAAGGAGACCAACGAAGCGGCCGACCTACTGATGCCGGCCTCCCTGATGATGCTGCTCTTCATGGTCATCATGGTGGGGGCCTCGCCGCTGGTACACAGCGTGCTTGAAGAGAAGATGCAGCGCATCTCCGAGGTGCTGGTGGCTTCGATTGCCCCGTTTCAGTTGATGCTCGGAAAGCTGGTGGGCGTGGTGGGCGTCTCCCTGACCATTACCGGGGTGTACCTGGTTGGCGGGTACCTGACCGCCCGGCACTTCGAGCTGCACGAGTACCTCACGCCCGTGGTATTGAGTTGGTTCATCGTCTACCAGGCCCTGGCTATCGTCATGTTCGGCTCGCTGTTTATCGCCATCGGCGCCGCCTGCAGCGACGTGAAGGAGTCGCAGAGTTCGCTCATGCCGGTCATGCTGCTGGTCTGCCTGCCGCTGTTCTGCTGGATCAATGTTGCCAAGGAGCCGACCAGCGCCTTCGCCACCGGCATGTCCCTCTTCCCGCCGGCCACCCCCATGCTCATGGTCCTGCGCATGTCCGCCGCGCCGGAGATCGCCATCTGGCAGCCGCTGCTGGGCGTAGTGCTGGTCCTGCTGACCACCCTGCTCTGCGTCTGGGCCGCCGGACGGATCTTCCGCGTGGGCATCCTCATGCAGGGCAAAGGCGCCAAGTTCGGCGAAATGCTCCGCTGGGTGGTGCGTGGCTGATAAGCCCCAAACGACCGACAAAACGAGCCGCAAACTTCAGTTTGCGCGGACTCTCACCAGAGAGGAACGCTACACACCATAAGAACGTCCGCGCGGACTCAAGTCCGCGGCTCGATTCATCGTGAACGAGCCGCAAACTTCAGTTTGCGCGGACCCTCACCAGAGAGGAACGCTACACACCATAAGAACGTCCGCGCGGACCGAAGACACC
>JANQGB010000781.1 GCA_028277545.1 Phycisphaerae bacterium
GCTGGGCATTACGAAAACACTCGCCATGCGGAAGACGCGCTCGACGTCCGCCCCGCGCAGAAAACCGGTAAACACGACCCGCCCGGCGGGTGCTCGATCAGATGCCCGACGTCCGCTTCATAATGGCCGGCTCGGGCGACAAGCTTCGCCGGTCGATCGACATGGCGGCCGAGATGGGCATCGCCGGGCGGGTCGTGTTTACCGGTTTTCTGCGCGGGGCGGACGTCGAGCGCGTCTTCCGCATGGCGAGTGTTTTCGTAATGCCCAGCGTGTCCGAGCCGTTCGGGCTGGTCCCGCTCGAGGCGCTCAGCCACGGGGTGCCGGTGATCATCTCGAAGCAGTCCGGTGTGGCGGAGGTGCTCGACCATGCTCTGAAGGTGAACTTCTGGGACGTCGAGGACATGGCGGCCAAGATTGTGTCCGTGCTCTCCGAGCCGGACCTGGGCGAGAGCCTGGCCGAGCAGGGACGCCTGGAACTGGCCCAATTGACCTGGGACGCCGCCGCCCGCCGCTGCATGGATGTCTACCGTTCCGTCGTCCAGTCGTGACGCTGCCGCGTCACAGACACAGGGTCCGCGCAGCGGACCTTACCATGCCATAGAAACAGACGATAGGTAGACGCAGGTAGGGTCCGCGCCGCGGACCAATACAACTACCGCTTGCCTCTGCCGCACCGCTCCAGGAAGCGATCCCAGTTCTCGTGGTAGATCTTGCGCACCACTTCCTCGGGTAAGGCCAGGCCCTTGAAGTGATGTACCTTGCCCTTCCGGTCTACGAAGTCGAATTCCTCCAACTCCAGGCTGCACCGGTACGCCAGCCAGAAGTCCGTCAGGGCGTCGGCGGACTTTGACTTGGCGGCGGTAATCACCACGTCCGTGCCGAACAGGATGCGGTCCTGGTGCTTGATGACGAAGTCTCGGAAGGATGGCGGCTGTTGGTCATTGGCCGGGTCGTAGCGCCGGAAGCCCTCGACCGAGTACCACCAGCCGAAGGAGTTGTCGGTCATCAGCAGCGGATACTCGTCAAGCAGGCTATCCAGGTTAGCCCGCTTGCGGGTCGCGCTCCACAGCCCGAAGTGAGGCACAATCAGCGGCAGGTTGGGGAAGCGCTCGAATACACGCCGGGCCTCAGCCTCGAACTTGCGCAGGTTGATGTGCAGGCAGATGGGTATGCCGTGTGCTTCGCAGTACTCGTATAACGGCAGGAGTTTGGGGTCGTCCAGCGGACAGACGTGGAATGGGCGCTCGTCGCCCGTGGCCGCTCCGTGCCCCGCGTAGAGCTTCACCCCCGTCGCCCCCCGGCCAACGTAATCTTCCAGCCGTCGGACTATGCCCTCCTCCTCGGGATCGAACGTCACAAAGGCGTAGTATTCCTCCGGGTTCTGCTTGGCCAGGCGGCAGAGGAAATCATTGTTCTTGTGGTGATCGACGAAGCCGGACTTATCCAGATAAAAGGTATACCGCGAGCTGCCCACCAGCACGGTCGACTTCACGCCGGCCCGCCGGTTTACCTCGGCCAGCGTGGCGACGGTGTCTGGCCGGCCCAGCAAGTGCTCGTGCGTGTTGACGATCTGCGGGTCGGCCATCAGCAGCGAGCTGATCAAATCCGGCGAGGAGCGGTTCAACGCCGCCGGCGCCGTGCGCCGGGAAGATCGGTCCGCCGCCACGGACCGGTAGACCAGCACTGCACCGACGGCAAGCAGCAGGCAGGCCAGCAGTCCGGCCAGCGCCCTGGTCGAGATAAGAGGCTCGGCCCGGTCGGCTTGCCCGCCGGACTTGGCCAGCGAAGTTCCGCACCGCGAGCACACCGCCGCATCCGGCGGGTGCCACTTGCCGCACCGCTGGTTAGGGCACTTCAACCGTCGTCCGACTGCTTGAGTGGCCATCGCACTCCTTTCGATCGCTCACCGCCTCAGCGGCCGCCGCGCATAATAACCGGAATATGGTTTTCCGGGCCTCTCCCCAGGTGTCCGTATCCGGGCGCGCCGGGCAGCCTCCGCTACGACCGCGGCAGCGGCGCTCGCCCCATGCAGAAGGAATAGCGTCGCCGGGCACCGGGAGCAACCTCCAGCGCGCCGATTTGGCGTGACTACGCGAGTCGCTGCCCGAAATTGTGACAGGGCCGCCGCCGGTGGGATTCGGCAGGTCGGCCCGTGGCGGCGTGGGCCGGTCTAGCCGCCCGAGGTAATTACGGCTGTAACATGCTTTTGGGTAGTATCTTATGAATGACGTCCTCATGCCGGTCCCGTGGCGGCCTGTCGTTGGTTCGCTGGTTCGACGTCTTCACAGGTGAAGCAGCGTACGAAGAGTCCGGAAAATAGGCGATATAGGCTGCAAAACACTCAAGCAAAGTTGGGGCAACCGCCGATAGCGTGGTCACGGCTCGGATGCATGTGCGCGGCATTTGTATCCGGGGTGGGCGCTACCAGATGCCTCCTGGAGGGGGCTTTTTTAGAGATTTCGGTGTTGACTTGACGGCGGTTGTTTCTACAATTCGCCCGCATTGGAAGTAGCGTCGCCCCAAGGAGTTTCGATCCGAGGGGCTCGGCGTGGCATGGACACGGAGGCAGGCTTGGCTGACTAGGCGCGTGGTCAGCCGGGCAGCGGCCGCCAATTCCAGAGACGTTTAGCGGTTTAACTTCGGACTCGCAGGACAACGTGGAAAGTCCGCTCCGGCGGGCGGGGTCGCGCAACGGATTGGCTGGCAGTGCGTATGCGGCGTTGTGCCGCGTGGCTGCGGAGTCAGGTCACCGTTGGCGACCGTCGCAGAGTCGGCGGCGATCGTGATATTTGCGGGATTCAAGGGTTCTCTTTCCGAATGCAGCGTGAATTGGATCACGCCCAAGGTATTCACTGGAGGTCAATGATAATGCTTACTCTACTGGAACGCATGGACGCAGGAGCGACTCGCGCCTGGACGCGGCGCTTTCTGTATGTTGGCGTGGCTATGAGTGTGGTTGCCCTGTTCGCGCTGGTGCCGGGTTGCCCGAGCGCAGGCGGCGGTGGCGGCGAAGGCGAGGGGGAGTGCGAGGAAGTAGGTGGACCCTGCACCGTCGACGGCGGCGAGTGCTGCGAAGGCTTAGTCTGTAACCCCGATACCCTCCTCTGTGAAGAGGAAGGCGCCGAGGGCGAAGGCGAAGGCGAGGGTGAAGGCGAAGGCGAAGGCGAGGGTGAAGGCGAAGGCGAGGGTGAAGGCGAAGGCGAGGGTGAAGGCGAAGGCGAAGGCGAAGGCGAAGGCGAAGGTGAAGGCGAGGGTGAAGGCGAAGGTGAAGGCGAAGGCGAAGGCGAGGGTGAAGGCGAAGGTGAAGGCGAGGGTGGAGGCGAAG
>JANQGB010000865.1 GCA_028277545.1 Phycisphaerae bacterium
GAAGCCCGCCCCGAGGTTGCGAACCTGGTCAATCAGCAACTGTTCATCGAGCAGGAGATGAACGTGCTGAAGGCCAAGTTCGGCGACTCCCACCGGGAGGTGCGCTCACTGGCCGCTCGCTTGGAAGTGGTCCGGGACCAACTGGCCCAGAAACGCGCCGAGCAGTTCGACCGGATGCTGAAGCTCCGGCATGAGCAGGTGCAGACCGCACACCTCAACTCCCAGCACGCTCTCTACCTGGCCGAGACTGAGTTGACTGAGGCCAAGGCCACTCAGGCGGACCTGGACCGTAAGTTAGCTGAGTACCAGACGCTGCACGACGAGTTGGAACTGCTCAAGGATCAGCGGGCCAGGACTAACGACTTCATACTGGAGATAGACCGCGTGGTGCGCGAGCAGCAGACCATTCGGGTGCAGTTGGCTCGTCGGGCCAGCCCTCCGCTGGAGCGAAGCGCTCCGGGCATGATCTGGCTGCCGGTGGGCGTCCTGCTGGCCTTCATGGCCTCCGTGGGACTGGCCATGCTGGTAGAGTTCACCGATACCTCGGTCCGCACACCGCAGGACATCGTGCGTCACCTGAACCTGCCCCTGCTGGGCGTTGTGCCGGACGTGGACGATGAGGAAGTCGAGATCGAGCGGGTCGAGACCGCCGTGCGTGACGCGCCGCACTCGATGGTTGTTGAAGCATTTCGCACTATACGCACCAACCTGCAATTCAGCGCCCCTGCGGAGAGACAGCGAACCATCGTTATAACGAGTCCGCGCCCCGAGGACGGCAAGACCGCCATCGCCTCAAATCTGGCTGCGGCGCTGGCCCAGGGCGGACGCCGCGTCCTGCTGGTGGACGCCAACTTCCGCCGCCCGGCGCTGCAGAACATCTATTCCGGCAGTGGCGGCAAGGGACTGAGCAACCTGCTGATCGGAGATGGCGACCTCGAGTCGCTGGTTTGCCGGACTGACATTCCCAATCTCGACGTGCTGTTCTCCGGTCCGATTCCGCCGAACCCTGCCGAGCGGCTGGGTAGTCCGCAGGTGCGAGAGTTCCTCGATACCGCGGTCCAGCGCTACGATCAGATCATCCTGGACACCTCGCCGGTTTTGCTGGCCTCCGATGCCATCGTGCTGTCCACCCACGTCGACGGCGCCATCGTGGTCTGCCGGGCGAAGCAGAACTCCCGAGGCCTGACGCAACGATGCTGCAGTCTGCTGAATCGGGTCAACGCCCACTTATTCGGTGCGGTGCTCAACGCGGCCCAGGTGCGCCGCGGCGGATACTTCCGGGAGCAGATCGCCACCTTCTACGACTACCAGTCAGAGGAAGCCCTCGCCAGAGGAGCGCAGCCGGCGCTACCACCGGAATCCAAAACCGACTCGAAGGACAAAGACACCGACGAGAGCAAGGATGCCTGACCGGCCGGACCTGTCCGACGGGCCGCGGCGAGCCGAGCTGCACGTCGCCCGGACAACCACGCTGCCCGGCTGCCGCATGGTCTTGGCATCATCCATGGCTCAACGACTGACTACCAGGTCATGACCCGCGCGTTGTAGTCGTCGGCTGTAGTTCTCCCTACGACCGTCACCAGCTTCACACGCAAAACCGCCTCGCGCAGAAACAGACAGCGGACACCCCCGGCAACCGGGGATGCCCGCTGTCACTGTCAGCCCGCGCCGGCGGGGGTCTACTCGGTGTCCACTACTTGCCGCCCCAGCCGCTGATCTCGACCACGGTCCGGGCGAGCGGCTGAGTCAGGTAGATCTTGCTCAGGTCGTCGGTAAAGGCGAAGTCCGGATCGGCGTCCACCGACAGGGTCTCCGGGGCGCTCTCTTCTCCTCTGGACAGCGCGCCCAGCACCTGTAGCTGGTTGTCAGCCACGTTGTAAACGAGCAATTCCAGACCGCTGGTGGAACCACGTAGCTGACCGGTCGGCAACGACGGAGAGTTCTCCTGGTCGAAGTCCGCCAGGATCAGGAACTCGGCCGAGCCGCCGCTGTCCGGCAGGCGGATGCCACCCTTGCCCTCGACACCCTGGAGCGGCTGCGGGAGGACGTTATCCATTTGCTCTCCCGCCGGCGTGATCTGCCGCATGGTGAAGCCGTTGGTGACG
>JANQGB010000980.1 GCA_028277545.1 Phycisphaerae bacterium
CTTGCAGGAAGGCGGCAGGAGTCGCATGAGTTCCTTGCTGGCAGTTGATCTGGGTCTCAAGACGGGGCTGGCCTGCTACGGCCTGAACGGCCGGCTGCAATGGTACCGGTCGCGGCACTTCGGCACTGTGGGACAGCTTCGGCGCGGGGCGCGAGGATTGCTCGGTGATCTGCCCGACCTCGAAGTGCTGGTCTTGGAGGGCGGGGGCCCGGTCGCCGACGCCTGGCAACGGGAGGCGGGACGACGGCAACTGTCTGTGCGACGGATCAGCGCCGAGGTCTGGCGTGGAACTTTGCTCTACCCGCGCGAACATCGCGATCGCCCCAAGGCAAAACACAGTGCCGAAGACCTGGCACGGAGGGTGATCGCCTGGTCCGAGGCGCCGAAGCCGACCTCGCTAAGACACGACGCGGCCGAGGCGATCCTCATAGGTCTATGGGGCGTGCTGGAGGTCGGTTGGCTCGAAGCGCTGCCCAGAGAGTTGGGCCGCTAATCCGGACGCCGGCGGACTACCGGCGTCCGACGTCAGTATTGACGGCAGCGCGCCGGTACCCGATCTGTAACTCTGCCGCGCGCAGTGTGCCGTCTTGACTCGGTAGGAAGTGACCGCTGGTGGGTGGCCGGTAGCGGGGCGCTCGACTACGGTCGATTTATCATCACGACTTGGTTTTCGATGGATTGATTGGGGTATTCACCCCATGGTTGCCGATGTGCTGGGTAGCTCGGGGTTCCTGCGGGGGGCAGTCAGTTCTTGGGAACGAGCGCATATCGCGTGCTCCGACATGGCGGAGCGGTCAACGAAGTGAAGAACGATGAACACGGTGTGGGAACCACTGTTCTGTCCGGTGTGGCGGTCCGGCAACGGCAAAAACGGCGCGGTGAGATCGGTGCCGACCAGGGAGTCCGGGGCTCGTCGCCGGCAGAAAGTCGAACAACTGATGGATCAGGTAGGCAGCGCTGCGCTGCGCTTCCGCAGCGGCGCGGGTCGTAGCAATTCGGAAGAGCTCTTGATGGAGTTGGGGGAAGTGATCGAGAACGCCGCGCTGCTTGCCGCGTATCTGGAGTTTGATCTGGAAGCGACCAAGCGCGAGAACGAATCGCTGCGCAGCGTTATCAAGCGCATGCACGAATGACGCCTGCATGCATGAATGAAGCCGTTTGGTCTCGCAGGCGGCACCACTGACCGGAGGCGGCGCGCCTCCTTTTCAGCCATGTGCTACTTTTCGGACACCTTCGGGCGCCAGCCGTCTATCCGCGCCTCGTCCAGTGAAGTGCTTCATGACCACAGGCTCGTGACGAGCCGCGAACTTCAGTTCGCGCGGACGCCCCAACGTCGATGATACAGCCTGTGCGCATCGATTGAGTTCGCCGGATACTCAGAGGCACTGCACCAGCAGGCTCAGCCGCCCAGGTCGGTCTAAGGGTTGTCCTGCCGCTTGCTGAGCGGGGTGCGGTCGATCACCACCGGACCGCGGGGCGGCGGAGCGGGACCGTAGGCCTGTTCGAAGACGCTGGCTGCCGTGGAGAGGCCCAGATCGAGCGGCTCGGCCGAATCCGGTGCCGCCTTGCCCCGCGCGGCCTGCTCCTGCTGTTCGAGCCAGACGGTTCGCGTGGGGAAGGCCCATTCCACGCCCATCCGTTCGGCCAGACGCAGGATGTCCACCAGCAGGCGGTGTCGCTCGCGGAGTTCGGTGCTCCAGTCGGGCGTCTCCACGAAGCAGTAAAGCAGGATGTCCAGCGAGGACGGTGAGAGCACGTTGAAGTACACGTGGTAGTAGTCTTTCCGCGTGTAGGGGTGCAGGCGGATCAACTCGCGGATGCCTTCACAGAAGGCGTCCAGCGTGTCGGGTGACGTCGAGTAGGTCACCGAGAGCATCATCTTGATCCGCCGGTACCGGCGCTGGCCGTAGTTGTCCACCAGCGTGTTGGCGACCTGGGAGTTGGGAATGGTAACCACGGAGTTGTAGAAAGTCCTCAATCGTGTCGATCGGAAGCCGACGCGTTCAACGGTGCCGTCGTGCTTGCCCACCGCAATCCAATCCCCGATCCTGAAGGGACGATCGAACACCACGGTCAGCGAGCCGAAGAAGTTGCCCAGCGAGTCCTTGGCGGCAAACGCGACCGCCACTCCACCGATGCCCAGCGCGCCGAAGAGGGTCTTGGGATCCCACCCCATCCACTCACATACGAAGAGCACCACGACCAGCACCACCACCACGCGCAGTATCTTGCGCAGCATCGGCAGCACCACCTCGTCGAATTCGGTGAGTTGCACGTCCCGGTCGTCCAGCACGGTCTGGCTGACCAGGTCCACCAGGCGATAGGCCGCCCAGCCGATGGCCAGCGCCAAGGCGAAGTCCAGGGCATTGGCCAGCGGTGTGAGCCAATCTTCAGAAAGATCCAGGTAGCGTATGGCCACGATCCAGGCGATCACCATGCACACGGCGCCGGAGGAACGCAGCGAGCGGCGGCGACGCTGGCCGTCGATCACGATGTTACGGCGCTTCAGGCCGGCCGCGAGTGCCAGGCTCAGGATCTCCGCCGAGAGGATCTTGATGCCCCACCCCATTACCAGCAGGGCGATCAGTGCCAGCCATTGCCACCACTCGAGCGATAGGCGCTCGGTCTTGAGCGAGTTCGGCAGGTGCTGCTGCCACCGAATGTGCCAAGGAAGCTGGTCCTGGACGCCGGCGGCGACGAGTTCATCCAGGATCGGCTTGCCCTCGAATTCCTTGTAGAGCCCATCCAGGGTGCTGAGCGTCTGGGGCGTGAATCGCCATTCACCTGCCAGTTCGCCCTCGGCGATGCGAGCGATGGCAATGTTGCCGGTGTCGCTCGTATACCAGATGTATGGCGCTGCGTCCGGCTGGTCAGGGATTTCCGTAAGGACCACCACCTCGATGCGGTCCATGATGAACTTCAGCTTGTCGGCCGCATCAGGGCCGCGCACGTTCCAGGCCGCCGAATCCTTGCCGGTAGAGTCAAGGCACTGGACGGCTGCCTCCCTGTTCGGCGGGTCGGCGTTCATCTCGTCGAGGAACGTCCTCATTGTGGCGCGGGCGGAGGACCGGGCCGCTTGTACGTCCGGAGCCGCGGGAGGTTCCGGCGCCGCCGCTTTGAGAATCCTCTTCTCCAATTCCGGTATGGCGGCCAGCGTCCGCGGCGTGAACCGCCACTCGCCGGTTTCTGCGTTCAGGGCCAGGCGGATCTCGGGCGCCGCTGCCGTTTCCTCCGGCGGAGTCACTTCGGCGACGCCGCTCTCAACCGCGGCCCGCTCCCAGTCGGCGTCCTCCTCCGGCTCGGCGGCCTGCGTGCGGTAGAACGAATAGAAGGTGATTGCCGGATCCAGCGTCTCGGGGATGTCGTCCAGCGTCACGCCGAGCTGGTCAACTATGGCGAACAGGCGCACGGCGAGCGAGCGGGAGCGGACGGCACGTTCGTCGCCCTCGGCGTCCAGTTCCGAAACGTCCATGCAGCGTACGGCGTCGCTGATACGCTCGGGCCGGGCGCCCTGGGCGTCCTGAACAGCCAAGAGGAACACCCGCATGGTGGCCCTCGGACTGCTCAGGTCCAGTTCCTGCTTCTTCTCAGTCGGCTGCTCGGCGGCCGGTCCTTCCCCGGGCGGCGCGGCCTCGGGATCAGCGTCGCCCGCTTGCTCCGCTGGTGAGGGGCTGGCCGGTTCCTGGGCGGGAGTGGGAGAGGCGGCGGCGCCGAACAGCGCCCAGACTAACAGCAGCCCAACGGTAGGTCTGATTCGCGTAATCTGGTTCATGATGGCGAAGATGGTACACCAACGCGATACGGCGGACCACCGGCCACCACAGCAACCAACGTTCTGGTCGCTCGAGTTGGCAGCAGGATCGGAAGGCGCTACTCAGGCCGGGTCGATCGTGTAGAGGAACCAGCGCTGCTTGGCCGAGCCGGACCGCGGCGTTTGACGGACGAAGTACACAGTCCAGACCGTTCCGTCCCCCATGGTCAGGCGATAGTAATGCCGCCGGAGGTAACGCTCCCCGCCCGGACGCCCGTTGTAGGGGACGGACTGTTTCCATTGTTCGAGCTTGCGGGCGACGGTAAAGGAAGTGCCCCGCCAGGTGAATCCTTCCGGAAGGCCTGGCTCGCCGCTACCCATCGCGGCCGTATCGCGCGCGCCTTTGAGCGGTGTGAGCGGCTCGCTGATGAACTCGTTCATGAGTGTCACGATACCCGATTATGCAGGGCGCAGGCCCACTGCGGGATCAAGATCCGGGTCCTCCCACCAGGCGGCGCACCGTAACCTGCGTTATATACTAATGTTGTCGCAGGACTCCAGCGAGGGACGCTGCGCCCTCCGTCGCGCGGAGTGCGGAGAGGCGTCCGGGCTGGACCGTAGCGGCTGTCGGGCGCCTCCGGCGCAGGCCCCACATATAGGGGATTCACCTCAGAGACTCACAACCTGTTGGGCAGTTTTTTTACTCTCTAATCTACTGCCCTGAAGGGGGTTGCAGAGGCACGCCAAAATTGCGCTCAATTTCATTTGACCGTGCCTACATGTTGGGGTAAGTAGATAGTTGTCGCCTACATCTGGGGGGTGGCAGCCGAGAAGTCATTCCCGTGTTGCCTTAATAGGAAATAAAGGCGCGCTTCATTTTCAGGGTTGAAGGGCGGGGTGCGTTATGTGTTCCGTTTGGCTGTCGCGCGGTGGTGCGGCCGCTTGTGGTGGCGGGCGCGCGTCGCACGATCGACAGGGCTTTTTGACGGTGGGTTGTTCAACGCCGGTGGAGGCGAAGAACCGGATGTCGCAAGCGGTGACGGATCGGGCGATTGGCGTCACGGATGACGCCTTGGAGCAGGACGTCGAGTTGACGGGAAACGCGCTGCGAGTGTTGCAGGCCCGTTACCTGAAGAAGGATGAGCAGGGCCGTTGCATAGAGAATGCGGACCAGCTCTTCCGTCGGGTAGCCAGAGCTGTGGCTGCCGCGGAAGAGGTCTATAGTGGCGACCCGGCCATTTGCAGCGAGTGGGAGGATCGTTTTTTCTCGCTGATGGCTACGTGCCGATTCATGCCCAACAGCCCGACGTTAATGAATGCCGGGCGGGAGATGGGCTTGCTCAGTGCGTGCTTCGTCCTGCCGGTGGGTGATAGCATTAACGACATTTTCGATGCGATCAAAAACACCGCCCTGATCCAGAAAGCCGGTGGCGGAACCGGCTTCGCTTTCGACGAGCTTCGCCCCACCGGTGACTATATTGCCTCGTCCGGCGGCACTACCAGCGGCCCGATCAGCTTCTGGCGAGCGTTCAGCGAAGCCACCAACGCGATACAGCAGGGCGCCTTCCGTCGCGGCGCCAACATGGGGATGATGTACATCGATCACCCCGACATCCTGAAGTTCCTGCATGCCAAGCAGGATCTCAGCCAGTTCAACAATTACAACATCTCGGTGAAGGTGACCGACGAGTGGATGCAGGCCCTGCGGGCCGACCCCGACGGTCCGCACGTGGTGCGGAATCCGCGCGATAATGCCCGCTACGCGATACCCAAGGATGCCGGCATCTGGTCATACGACATCCGGTCCTTGATCCGCATGGACGGGGAGCAGACCGGCGAGATTGACTGCCCGGTTTACACGCGCGGCGAGGTCTGGAATATCATCGTGCGACACGCCTGGCAGACCGGTGAGCCTGGAGTGGTCTTCATCGATCGCATCAATCAGGCCAACCCTACGCCGCAAATCGGACGGATCGAGGCCACCAACCCCTGCGGCGAGCAGCCCTTGTTGCCGTACGAGGCCTGTAACCTGGGGAGCCTGAACCTGGTCAAGTTCGTGAAGGACGCCTGCACGCCGGAGGCGGACGTGGACTGGGGCGCCTTGCGGGAAACCATCGGCGACTGCGTGCGGTTCCTGGACAACGTGATAGACGTAAATCGTTATCCGCTTCCCGAGATTGAGCAAATCTGCAAGGCCAACCGCAAGATCGGCCTGGGCGTCATGGGCTTCGCCGACGCGCTGTATGCACTGGGCGTGCCTTATAACAGCGAAGAGGGCCTGGCCTGGGGCGAGCGGTTCATGGAATTCCTCAACGACGAGGCTCATGAGGCCAGTCAGGCTCTGGCGGCGGAGCGAGGCTGCTTCCCTAACTGGGCGGGCAGCACCTGGGATCTGGTGCACAGCCGCAAAATGCGCAATGCCTGCTGCACGACAGTGGCCCCGACGGGCACCATCAGCATCATCGCGGGCTGCTCGTGTGGCATCGAACCGTTGTTCGGTCTGGTGTTCTTCCGCAACGTGCTCAAGGGTCAGGACCAGGGCAAAGCGCCCATGGTTGAGTTGAACCCGATTTTCGAGCGGGTGGCGCGGGACCGCGGAATACTTGGCGAGGGACTGATGGATCGTGTCGCCACGGATGGCGCCCTCGCTGAGTGCCCAGACATACCGGAGGACGTGCGGAGGGTCTTTGTCTGTGCGAACGACATTACGCCCGAGTGGCACGTCCGCATGCAGGCTGCCTTTCAGAAGCACTGCGACTCATCCATATCAAAGACGATCAACTGCCCGGAGACGGCAACTGTCGAGGATGTGGGGAGCGTTTACGAGCTGTCCTACGACCTGGGCTGCAAGGGCGTCACGGTGTACCGGGACGGCTGCCGGGACGCTCAGCCGATGGCTCGGAAAGAGACCTCGCCGGCAGAATCCGAGATTGAGCCGGCCGAGGAGTCAATCAAGCCCATGCCGCTGGAGCCCGTCGAGTTGGGCGAGATTTCCAGCGCGGTCCGTACCAGGCAGATGACGCCGTTCGGCAACATGCACGTGCAGATCACGGTCGACCCGCGATCCGAGCGCGAACTGGAGGTGTTCGCCCAGTTGGGCAAGGGTGGCGACCTGGCCAACAGCGACCTGGAGGCCATCTGCCGCATGGTCAGCCTCTGGCTGAGGTCCGGCGGGGCGCTGCACCACGTCGTGCAACAGCTCCGAGGGATCGGTTCGAGCCTGCAGGTCTCCACCAAAGAGGGCAAGATAATGAGCCTGGCCGACGGTCTGGCCAGGGCGCTCCAGAAATACGTCCGCTCCAAGAGCCGGGTAGGTCTGCACCGATTGCTGCTGGGCGATTTCGACATGGCGGAGCTGGAGGGCAATGCTCCTCACGACGGGGGCCGCTCAGACGGCAAGAACGGCAAAAATGGCAAGAACGGCGCCAACGGGCATTCGCGGGCGACCGCCGGGAGCGCTACCCCGGGCGGGTTGCCGGCGAGTCCCGGCGGCAACGGAAACGGAAACGGTCGTACCCCCAAGCGCCACGGTGGGACGGGCGACCCGCCCGCAGCCGACGCGTCTGCGGGCGGGCTCGCCTCTCAGCCGGAGCGCTACAAAATTCGATGCCCGGAATGTCAATCACCCTTGCGTTTTAGCGAAGGATGCGTTAGTTGTGAGTCCTGCGGATACGCTCATTGTTAAGTAAGACTGCACCTGTGTATATTTTTCTACAAATGGGGCGATTTACCCAGAGATTTTCTCGGACCTTGGCCTAAAATTATCGTAGAAGAGTAAGCCACAGTCGCATGTTGGCCGATAGATAGGTTGGCGAGTTTGGTTGGCCTGAAGAACCGGACTTGCTGCTGGAATCATAGAGATCATCCGAGGGAACGCCTCGTATCGGGGCGTGCAGGAGTAGACGCAGGAAACTGGCTTCTTTCCCCTCCGGAAAGCACCGTCGACGCCTTCGGGCGCACGGTGCTTTCTTTTTTTGCCCTTTACAGTTACCCGGGCAGGCGCTACCTCCAGGGGGCACCGCACCTATGGCTGCCTAAGCTGGAAACGCTTATCATCCGCGCATGATGAACGAAGAGACCCAAGAAACGCCAACAATGGGTGTTGAGGCCCCAGCCGGGCAGGAAGGGCTGCTGCCGGCCGCGGGGGCTGACGAGGCTGCGTCGGATAGGCCCGCGCCCACTCCGGAGCCGACCCAGGCTGTTGGGCAGGCTGAGGAGGACGAGGCCGGTGCCTTGGCGACTGAGGGTGCCCAGCAGGCAGACGCCCCTGCGCTCACCTTAGCGGCTGCCGAGCCTTCAGACGGCGCAGCGGAGCCGGGACAGCCGGCCGACGCGGGCGCGGCAGTCGACCGGCCAGCGGTGCAGGACGATTCGTCGGAGATTACGACTGAGTCAGTGGTTGAGGCGATTCTCTTCGCCACCGACTCACCGCTGCCCGCAAACAAGGTGTCCGGGATTCTGGGCGTGGGCACGGTTCGTGACGTCAAGAAGCATATTGCGTCCCTTAACGAGAAGTATGAACGTGACGGGGCGTCATTTCGGATAGAGCAGGTGGCGGGGGGGTTCCAGATGCTCACGCTGCCGGCCTACAACAACTGGCTGAGCAAGCTGTTCCGTGTCAGGCGGGAGACCAAGCTGTCGGGGGCGGCCCTGGAGACGCTGGCCGTCGTGGCCTACAAGCAGCCTGCGTTGCGGGCCGACATCGAAGCGGTGCGCGGAGTGGCTGTTGGGGACATAATAAACCGGCTGCGCGAGATGGGCCTGGTCAAAATCGTGGGGCGGGCGGAGGTAGTCGGCCGGCCGCTTCTGTACGGCACCACCAAGAAGTTCCTGGAGGTCTTCGGGTTGGCGTCGCTGGACGACTTGCCGGAGGTAGACGCCCTGGCGCTGCCGAAACAGCAGCCGGCCAAGACAGCCGTCGAGCCCGCGGCCGGCGGAGAGCCGCCACCGGCACCGGACGCTCCGCAGCAGGACGAGCAGCCGGCCTCAGGTTAACCTTCAGTCGCCAGGGACAGCAGCGCCCGAAGCACACCCAGGCATTCACCCTTGCGCTTGACCGCCAGCACTGGAACGGGGCTCTCCTGGATCAGTTGTTCGGTGACGCTGCCCAGCAGAACGCCGGCCGCGCCGGTACGCCCACGGGCCCCGATTACCACCAGGTCCGCCGACTGGGCGGCGATGGTCTCCAGGATGACAGGCACGGGCTTGTTGAGGAGGTCGGGGACGCACTTGCACACCACGCCCTCCGTCCGCTTTTCGACGCGCTTAAGCAGGTCTCGACACTCTCGTTCCGCCGCTGTCTCCAGGAGTGCCTGGTGCTCCTCCAGGGTGGTGCCCACCCGCGAGTAGCCAGCGGGCACCTGGAAGACGTTGAGCGCGATGATGCCGGCACCGGTGGCATCGGCGATTCCGCAGGCCGCGTCCAGAGCGTGGGCGGAGCAGTCGGAATCCCGCGCGGGCACCAGAATGGTGTCGGCCTTGACCTGGTACTCTTCGGGCAGCACCAGCACCGTGCAGGTCGCCTTGCGTGTTATACGCCGGGCCAGCAGGGCCTCGTCGTGTTCCCCCTCCTGTCGCCCGAAGTAGCGCCCGATGAC
>JANQGB010001004.1 GCA_028277545.1 Phycisphaerae bacterium
GTCTCGTACTCGCCAGTACTGTCGGTTTTCTTGATCTTGCCCTTTGCACTCATTATCCCGTAGCCAGCTCCAACCGTGTGATAGTCGTGCCATCGCGTACCGGAACGGTCGATGCGGAGGCCCATCGCCATGGCGTTGAGCCGCTTGAGTGCCGCGCGCGCTTGGGCTCGCCGCACTCCCATGGCACAACAGATCATGCCCAGCACGCCGGACTTGCTAGGCACGTCATCCGTATCGCGAATGACAAACTTCGATCCACCACCCCAGGCTTGCAATGGTCCTTCGAGGCGGAGGAACACTGTGTTCGCGCCCGTCATGACGTGCCCTCCGGCTCGTTGTCTTTGCCGGCGTCCTTCACCTCAGCCCATTTGAAGCCGACTAACCCAACAAGGCTCGCAATCAGATCGTCGAGCCTGTTGAAGGTGTGCTTCTCATCGGCAATAAGCTCGGCCTTGGGCAGCTCTCCGTTGCGCGCGGGCGGCTGCCACTCGAGCTTGTGGCGACCGGCCGGCGAGAACCACATGCGCGTTGCATGAATCCCGTACCCTTCGTCGATCTCGTGCACGTACTGACCCAACCGGGTAATGCTCTCGCGAGTCAGGCCTCGTTCGCAGTTTGGCGGCACCGGATCAGCAAAGGCGTTGGCGTAGCTTGTGGGGATCCGGCAATCCTTGGCCTCCACGAGAATGCCGTCAGGCGGAGGATGAGCGGCAAAGCTGTTCTGCTTGCCGCTGGGCGTGGACAGGGCTGCAGCACGTATGAAGTGGCCCAGTGTTGCCGCGGCAAGCTTCTCGGCTTTGGGCTTGGCTTCCTTCTCCCAACTCGCGTGTTCCAGCACCTGTGCCTTGTCAGGCTCCGGTGGGCAGAGATTGGCCACCAACTGTCCCCAATCGAGCGAGAAATACCGGTAGAAGCAGGCAGAGTTAAACTGTGCTTCGTCGACGTGCCCGGCGGCCGCATTCCGGCCTAGGTCATCAACGGCTGTAAAGTAGTCCACCTCATTGACAACCGCGTGCGTAGAGATGGCGTGAGCCACCTGCATTGCGGCCTCAACATCTTCAAACGCCTCGGAAGTGGTCATCCGGCCGAAGAGGGCTATATCTACCGACCGGCTCTTGTACGCCGCAGCCAGTTCGCGCAGGAATGCCTGAAGCGGTTTCTTGTCGAGCTTACCCGCAAGCCACTTCTTGTAATTGGCCGACCAGGCTTTGTCCTCCCGCATTGCTGAAAGTCGGTCTACGAAGCCCTTTGCCTCGTTTCGTTCCATCAGCACAAGTTGCGGCAGGCGAGCTCGGTCATCCAGTTCCTCTGGCTCAGATCCAGAAGACGTTGCGCGATCTTTCTCCTTCCGTGCAATACTCTCGACGGCTGCCACAATGTCCGTGTGTTCCTTCTTGGAAATGGCTGACGACTGGAGTTCGTTCTTCACCAGTTCGGGGAAGAACTTCGTGCGTACAGCGATGTGGTCGCCCATAGCCCGCGCAAACAGGCCGGCCTCTCGGTTATTGGGCTTCTCCGCGTGGCCGGGATTGCGAATCGCACGTTTCTGGCACTGACTGGAGATTCGGGCACGAATCGCTCCGCCGAACATACAAGTTTTGGGGGCGCCTAGGTCATCGCGATTCAGGCAACATGGGGGGAAGTTCTGGATCATGCTGATCTCGATCAGATTCACCGTCGACCGGCCGCTGACCTTTGGGTTCTTCTTATCGCTCATGAGCAACCTCCTGACTGGAATTGATGTATTCACAGGCCCAGACCTCTTGGATCGTCTGGTGTACTTGGCGGCATCCACACGACCGTTCGTGGGTCCGCCACCTGGATGTGTCCCATGTGTCCCTCTGATTCGGTGGCCGGCACCACCGCCAGAGATCGTCGAGCAACAGTGCCCAACAGATTGTGGCTGCGTGATGGCGGCGGTCCGTGATCCGCTTCAGCGACCATCGGAGATGCGGCTCCAGGGCCAGATCCACCGCTGGGCTTGTGAGCAGAGCGTCAAAGCGCATGCGGTAGCGGCTCCGGTCACGCGTATCCAGCTTGCCAGTAGCCGGCGCTAGGCGCGGTTCAGCTGCGCCTACTGCCGCTGCCAGGGGCGGCCCGTTACGGGAAAGCGGATACGATCCGTAGAGCTTGGCTACCAACCAGGCACACCAGCGCTGTGGCATGCGTTGGTTTCTCGCACGTAGCGGCCACCAGAGGCCGGTGAACAAGTCGAACGCCGGTACGCTTGCGTCCAAGGGCTTGCCGGCTGAACGTCGCAGTAACGACAGCTCGCCGGAGCCCAGTTTCGCCAGACGGTGGATGAACTGCTCGGTGGACGTCATCACTTGCCTCTCCTGGTCTTGGCGCGTTTAGAGGAAGGACTTCTGTTGGGCGCCTCTGGTGTCGACGTATCCTGGTCCTCCGTCATGTCCGCGAAATCGACTGCCCGTCGCATCCGTCGGCCAAGCACGGCAGAGTCTACTCCGCGGCGTAGCGGCGGCCTCTTGGCAACCAGCGCGTGGGCGGAACGTACGCAGGCCTCGAGGATTGCATTTCTGTGGTGCCGCCAGTCTGCGATGTGCTTTTCAACTGAAGTCGAATCAGATTTACCCAACCGTGCCATGAACTGATGAAACTGGTGGCGCAATCTGCCTTCCCTTTCCTGCGCGAGACTGGCCAGTGCGGCTCTGATCTCAGGCCTATCGCCGGATTTTCGCCGCAGAGCCTTAACGAGTACGGAGAAGAGGTGCGTATTGTCGAGGCGGCAGAGTTCAGTACTCGCTAAGACCTGAAGTGCCTGGCTGTCTCGGACTCTCGACGGTATGAGCCAAGTGCTGGAATTGGTATCGAGGGGCTTGGCCTGTTTAGTGAATGGCTTTACACAGAGGACTCGCAAGTCGCAGCCCGCCGGAAGCCGATCCCCGGCCGAAGCGATAGCCCGGATAGCGACGGCATCGCCAGAACTGCCAATCGATTCAAGTACAGCTCGCATTCCGCGTCGCCAATGGGTGCATGCTGTTTCGGCGTACTTCAATGGGTCGGCTGCGCGATGGGCGGTAGTCTCCTCTTGAGTAGCGGCGGCCGAAGGCCTTTTCTGTCGAGCACGGCTGGAAACATAGGCGACATGGGGGTCGGCCCACTTGCGAGGGTCCGACTTGGCGCTGCGCCCTCCCGCGAAGACTAGCGACGAGATCAACTGGCCTGACGCGCCGCATCGGGAACATCGCCGCCCTGAAGCCTCTACAGGCGGGCCGAGCCAGACCATCCGTGGCTGCCACGTCAGCCCCTCCATCGGACCAACGTCCGCAGCATGCCCCGATGGTATAGACACGCAGGCAGAAGACCAAGCTGGGCGATCGCCCCGCACCGCACGCATCGGCCAGTTCAGCCAGAGCGTATCGAGAAGTGTCAGCCCCAAAGGCAAGTAGTACACGGGCGGTGCCTGGTTGATAGACGGCGGCTTGCCGCTTCCCCCCTGCGTAGCGAATGCCGGGAGGCGAATCAGCCCCAGAGCAGAACACGCCAGGCAAAGCCCCACCGTTTGATCGCTAGTGTGGCAGAAATGGTTGATCTCCGTATCAGCCGGAAGATCCAAAAAGAGGTCCGCCGCGGGCCGATTCGGCTTCATGGTAGAGGCCGAAGCCGCTTGATAGAACCGTGATCCGCATCCTAACATCTCAAATCGATCTGAGTTATCGTGTATCTTCTTCAGAAATGACCCAGGGAGCCTTCGTTCCTCAGGAATCTCAGCCAGCACGGCAGCCGTCGGCCTGGAGTTACACCACTGCAGCACGGCCAAAAGAAACCGGTACAGGGCGAACGTGTCCAGGGGTGATGCGGCGCGAATCTCGCGAAGTTCTCCGGCTAGTTCCAGAGTCGACATCAAGCTTAGAAAGGCTGGCTTCCCATTCGTGCGTGTTGCTGGGATAAATGGCTTCGTCAGCAAGTTGAAATGCATTGGCTCATCCTTCCTCAGCCATTAGGCGAAAAGCAACGACTGTTGTGGATTCCAGACAAGTGAGATCGGTGCGCGGTCTCGTCCCAGCGTAGCTGGCGGGTAAGAGCTGACGGCGTTCGGATCTGAGAGCCGTGCCTGGCTCTCCTCCTCACGCTGACGTGGCATCAGTCGCCGAGATAGGGCGAACTTGTTGTCATCAAGCCTTATGCTCACGGCAGCAACTCGTGCTCGAAACCGCCAAGCGGCATCGCCTCCTGCATCACCTGCACGTCTCAATTCAGCAACTGCTGCATCAACAGCGGTATCTGCATGATCTTGTCCAACTGATCTTGCAGTGTTTTGCGTTCTTTGGCAAGCCAGCTCAGCACCTGGCTGTCGTGAAAGGCTGTTGTCACCGGCGCGGCGGCGCCGGGGATCTGCTGCGTTGGCCGGAGCGGAATCTCCGACGATGGCACCCTGTGAAAGCGTCCCTCGATCTGGCCGTCCCAGCCGGTGCGGGCGATGTGAAAGGCTCTGGCAGCCAGGTGCGGTCCCCAGGCCTCTCTGACCGGCTCGTCGGCCCAATCTCGCAGTTGGTCACGGTCCACCCGTGTTGCCAGCCACTTGCGAAACTGGGTGTGTTCGTCGGTGACTCGGTCAAAGCACTGCTTCAAGAAGCCGGCGACGTCACCGGCACTGGTCGAGCGCACCGAGTGAATCTTGCGCACCCCGGACTCGCCGATCCCGAACATCATGCCGTTGGAGCACACCAGGCGGTGCCAGGCCAGGCGCACCACGAACGGTGTGCTCTTATCGACCGAGTTGAGGCATTCGGCGGTGAGCGTGATGGGGCTGAGGCCGTCAGGATCGACGCCGAAGTCGGGCAGGTGAGCGCGGGCATACATCCGCTCGCCGTATTCAGAGAGCGTCACGCTGGCGTCAACCGCCTCGGCCTCCTGGCCGGCTTGGCGCATGCCATCCGTTAACGTCTCCAGGGCAGTTGCGTGCTGCAGCAGCTCGTACCGCTTGGACACCGTGGCGACGGGCACCGGCCGCTGGTCCTGCCGGCCTTCACGCACGATCAGGTCCAGGTGCCGGTTCCGGCCGAACGGGTACCGCCGAAATCGAGGCAGGTTGTCGAGTAGCGCCCCCAGCCCGCCTCTCCTGACGGTGACAGGCCGGGCCAGCCAGGTGACGTCGCGACGGACCGAGCGGTCCAATGACTCTGGCGGTCGCACCTGCCGGTCTCTGCGTGCCCGATTGACTGTCGTTTGCATTGTTGCTCGTGCTCCACGACTCGTGGCCAATCGCCCAGGCGGGCTCGCCCGCGTAGCGCCAAGGGGCGGGCGGGTCGGTTTGTCGCCGAGGCCGGCATCGCTCGGCTCGATGCTGCCAGCGCTCGGTTCAATCGAGGTGAGCCGCCGATCGATCGGAGTCATCAGCCGCGCTTCTTCTGGGTGCGAGAGTCTGCCCCTTCCACGTCCGCTGCAGTCGCGCGCGGCAGGATCCGCCCATCAGCCTGCCTGCGCCACACCTTGCCGCACGCACAGCACTCCAGCAGCAGCTCACCCGGTTGATCCTCGGCCACCTCGGCGATGAAGAACCGCCCACAACAGCCGTTATTCTGGTCTGATTCCTGATTCAACTCAGCACCTTCCATGCTCCTCTGTCCAGCCGTTCACCACACAGGCCAAGTATGGCCCAGGCCTCTGTCAGAACGGGTCGGACCTAACATCCGCAGGGTGCGACAAATCAGGTCGGACCCCCTGCGGATTGTTGCCACGGTGACAGGAGGCACGGTCTCTGACCGTTGTGCCTAGGACGGAAAAAGCGTTTTAAGCCCGAATGTTAGGGTAGAGCATCTTCCACCTCCTCGCGGCAACGGGGCGACCGCCCGTGCGAACAATGACCAGTGCCCGATTGGATGGCGGATATTTCCGCCACGACATGGATCACGTGATTCGTCTGCCCTATCTGGCAAGATTTGCGCACAAGGCGCTCCCGCGAACTCTGGTTTTGTGCAGTTCTCGCTTAGGTGCGTAGCTCGCTAGTAGGTGGAGACCGCCATGCTTCCCGCCGTGGGACGTATCCCGGTTCCCAGAGGAAATCGAACGCCCGCTGGAGAATCTGCCCCGCTGCTTCGCGCGTCTCGCCCAGTTGCCGTCGCGGAACATGCTTCCTCAGGCGTCTGGAGAATCTCGACCTGGCTACGCTGCCGCAGGATCAACTCGCTGCGTGCCACGCTGTCGACTTCAGTGTCACTGCACGCGCCGACATCGACGGTAACTGGTTTGCGAAGGACGTGACAACCATAAGCATCGCCCCGACCCGATCTGTCGGGCCCCCTACGCACGCTGGACTTCCGGGTGAGGATATGCGACAATGTTAGCCCATGACGCTCCCTGCCTGCCAGCTCGTCTTCCTCGCGGCTGAGACCGGCGTTTGTCCCCTGTCCGGTGGGAGGATGCGTACCTTGCGGCTGGAGCGATCTGCGTTCAGGTGAGCCGACCCCGGTGCCATATCGACTCGCAAGACACACAGCATCGGGGCCTTGTTTGCCTGCTTCTTAGACGACGTTAGTCCCGACGGCCAAGTGCCGGTCGGTGCGGGATTGGGCGTCCCGGAGTCCAGTTCGTGCCAGACGACGTACACCAATCGGCCAACACTGTTCAGTCAGCCAGCGAGGCTGGGTGCACCTGCTGCGCTTTTTGTGGCGAACCCGTCCCAACACGCGAAGCCAAGCTGTTCGGGGCGGAGCTATTGTGTAAAGACTGCACACAGATTGCCGCCGTAGCCCGCCAGGCTCGCAGGCCCGCTTCAAGGATCGCTGAGCGCGCGGCCAAGATCAACTCGGCGGCAATGGCCACAAATCGGATCGCTTTCACGGCGGTGATCAGCATCATCGCCCTAGGCGGTATCGCTATTGGGGCTGTGCTGGTCAATCACGCGACCAAGGACACTTGGGAGCGTGACAATGCGGCGAGCGTCCTGGCGCTATCTGCGGAGGCCAAACGCCTGGATGCGTCGCAGGACCTTCAGGCGGCCTTGGCCACGTACGATGAGTTGCTGGCCCTGGTGGGAGCGGCCCAAGCTGAAGACGAGCATCTTCGCGCGGAAGTTGAGGCGGCGCGCCAGAGACAACAGGCACTCAGAGCAATGATCGCCGCCGAGGAGGCGACACGACAGGAGGAAGAGCAGGCCCGTGCCGAGAGCGAGCGTCTGGCCAGACAGCGGCACGAGCGAGAAGAAAGAGAGCGCCGCCAGCAGGACGAGAAGTTGAGGCAGGCCGTGGCAAGGGCTTACTCTTCGTACGCGGCCAAAACAGCTCCGCTACTGGAGGAGTTGGAGCGGCTGCATGCGGCGCTGACGGTCAAGATACTCTACGGTGACTACCTGAGCCGCGTTCAAGACGCAAAGTATGCGTACGACAAGTGGATCGAGGATCTGACCGGCCCAGAGGCGATGGCCGGCGTAGAATCGGCCCTGTTGCTCGAAGAGGCGATGAACTGCTACATAGTGGCAGCGGATTCCTGGAGCAAGTTGCTTAGCTCCAGAGGCGGTGGCACGAGCTACGAGGCGGAGATGCAGGGTAAGTGGGCGGAAGCTGCTAAGAAGATCACTGAAGCGAAGCAACTGATCGCCACAGGAAGATAGTGCAGCCGGCCGGGCGCTGGCGGCGGAGGTGGCAACCCTATGGGAATGGTGAATGTCGAGATCTGGGACAGCACGGGAAACAAGCGGCAGCCAGCCGAGCTTCCGGATGACGCGCCAGTGGACAAAATCATGGCGGTGCTGGTGGAGCGATTGAGTCTGCCGCGTAACAGCCCAGATGGCGCGCCGATGTCCTACAAGTTCCACCACAAGGCGTCGGGGAAGCAGCTACAAGAGGAGGACACGCTTTCCTATGCCGGCGTGTCCGAGGGGGACGTTCTTCGGCTGGTTCCGGAAATCACGGCAGGCGGCGGTTGGTGGTCATTGAGCAGGTCCGCCCGGGCTACCGCATACCCCGGCAATTGAACAGCTTGGAGCAGCGCGACATGACGCCCGAGGGGCTACGCATAGAGAACGTAGATGAAGCCCGCGAGGATCGTTTCCACCGATTCAAACTGATCGGGTGGTGGGACCAAGAACGGCTGCGCAACGCCAGAGTCCTGGTTGTCGGCGCCGGGGCGCTGGGTAACGAAATCGTAAAGAACCTGGCGTTGCTCGGTGTTGGCAATCTCTTCGTGATCGATCTGGACGCCATCGAACATTCGAACCTCTCTCGCTCCGTCATGTTCCGAGCACGAGACGAGGGCCGCCCGAAGGCCGAGGTGGTCGCTGAAGCGGCTCGCGACATCTACCCTGAAATGAACGTCCAATGGTGTCAGGGTAACGTCGTCTACGACCTCGGGTTGGGCGTTTACCGGTGGGCTGACGTGGTGTTGGGAGGGTTGGATAATCGCGAAGCCCGCTTGGCCATCAACCGAGCGGCTTTCAAGCTGAACCGTCCATGGATCGACGGCGCAATCGAGCGTCTCGATGGCGTCGCCCGCGTTTTTTCCCCCGGGGGACCCTGCTACGAATGTACGATGTCGAAAGAGGACTGGAAACTCCTGGAAATGCGCCGGTCCTGTGCTCTACTAACGCGCGATCAGATGCTAATGGGCAAGGTGGCAACCACGCCCACCTCTGCTTCCATCATCGCCGCTATCCAAGTGCAGGAAGCGGTCAAACTGCTTCATGATCTCGATTCGCTCTGCGGCAAGGGCTACCATTTCTTCGGTCTGACACACGACTCATACGTTGCGGAGTACACTCGCAAGGAAGAGTGCTACAGCCACGACAAGTTCGATCGCGTCCTGTCCCTAGGCAAGGGGGCATCACAGACCCAACTCCGCGCATTACTATCACACGTTAGAGCCGAGCTAGGCGCCGACACAGTGCTGGAGTTCAACAACGATATTCTCACCGCGTTGAAATGCCGTCAGTGCGCGACCGCGGAAACTGTCTTCCGCTCCCTGGGCAAGGTGAGCGAACGCGAGGGACGATGTCCTGCATGCGGCCAGGCACGGGAACCTGAAACGACTTCGACGATCTACGGCGACGAGAGGTATCTTGACCTGACATTCCACGAGTTGGGAGTGCCGCTATTCGACATTATCACAGCACGTAGCGGATCAGATCGATGGCACATCGAGTTCTCAGGTGACCGCCGCGAAGTACTAGGCCCTCTCTGCCCGGGGCCGTGCGCATGACCGTGGACGGCGACAGGAAGCTGAATAGCGCTGACATCACGCTGGGCGACCTGCGCGTAGCTGACTTCCCGACGGCTTGTGAGTGGGACCCGTTCCGGGTCCACATCTCGACAGAAGCGTACAGAGCGGTTATCACCCATGCTCGCGAGAGCGATCAGGTCGAGCTGTGCGGTGTGTTGGTCGGTGAATTGCTTAAGGACGACCGGGGGCCTTACCTGTCCATTACCCACACGATTCGCGGTGAAAATGCCGAACATCACGCGGCACAGGTGACTTTCACGCAGGATACCTGGGCGCATATCTACAGCGTTATGGATTCTGCCCATACCGACCGCGTTATTGTCGGCTGGTATCACACGCACCCGGGGTTCGGAGTGTTTCTATCCGAGATGGACCTGTTCATTCATCACAACTTCTTTAACCTGCCGTGGCAGGTGGCACTTGTCGTCGACCCCCGTGCCGGCGACGAGGGCTTCTTTGTATGGCGTAACGGCGAACCAGCCTTAACGACCACGCATTGGGTCGGCGACGAGGTTAAGATACAGCTTCCCGGAGTTAGCGGAGGCAACGTGAACACAGCCCTCCAAGAGTTGCGGGCGAACGTGGCAGGATTCCGACAGGAGATGCGTCGCGCTCAACGGCGCCTGCGCCGGGTGCGCGTGGGTCTCTGGTT
>JANQGB010001006.1 GCA_028277545.1 Phycisphaerae bacterium
GTCATCGGGCAGCTGAGGCCGGCGTCTCTTGCCGCGATGTCGGCCGTGACGGCAGAGTTGGGTCCCTGTTCGGATGTCGGGCGGGCCACTGTCTTCGGCGTGGAGGCGCGGGCTCGGTACTGCCGGCAGGGTTATCGGGCGCTGCCGGCCGGGGCTGGTCCAGGCCTGGCCGGCCGGCGGGTCGGTCTCGCCAAGGCAGGTCCGACCTGGGCAGGTAGTGGGCTTGCTAGCGGGGAATCACACGCTATACTGGCTGGATTGCGTCTGGCGCCGTGGAAGGGCGCCAAGAGGTACTTGTAGGCGAAGCCCGTACCGGGCTGGAGGTTGCCGTGGCCGTTAGGCTGAGACTGAAGCGGATGGGGCGACGACATCGTCCATTTTACCGTGTGGCAGCGATGGATCGTCGGCAGAAGCGCGACGGGCGCGTGCTCGAGGAGCTGGGCTTCTACGATCCCATCTGCAAGGACGCCGACAAGCAGCTTTCGCTGAAGCTGGACCGGATCGAGTACTGGCTCGGCCAGGGCGCGCTGCCCTCGGACACCGTGGGTCGCCTGATTGAACGCAGCCGTGCGGCTGCGACAAGCTCCTGACGATCCGGACAACAGTGGTGCGATGCGAATCGACGTTCTGACGCTCTTTCCCGAGTTGTTCGAACGCTTCGCAACGACAAGCATTGTGGGCAGGGCGGTATCGGCCGGACTGGTCGAGATCGTCCTGACGAATTTCCGGGATTTCACGCACGACCCGCACCGGAGTGTGGATGATCGTCCCTTCGGCGGCGGGCCGGGCATGGTGATGATGTGCGGGCCGGTCTTCGAGTCCGTCCGGCACGTTGAGAAGGAAACGAGGTCCGAGTCGACCCGGATTCTGCTGACTCCCCAAGGCGAGCGATTCGACCAGCGGATGGCGGTCGAACTGGCCGGCAGGTCGCACCTGTTGCTGATCTGCGGCCACTACGAGGGGTTTGACGAGCGGATTCGGCTGGGGCTCAGGCCGCGGGAGATCTCGGTCGGCGACTACGTGTTGTCCGGTGGTGAGCCAGCCGCGATGGTGCTCATCGATGCACTGGTGCGACTGCTCCCCGGGGCACTGGGTGATCCGAACTCCGCCCTGGACGAGTCCTTCCCCGGCGGGCTGTTGGAGTACCCGCAGTACACCCGACCCCGGGAGTTCGAGGGAATGAGTGTCCCGGAGATACTGCTCTCCGGAGACCATGCGAAGATGGAGGCCTGGCGCCGCGAGCAAGCCCTCAAACGCACGCACGAGCGCCGGCCCGATTTGTTGGATCTGTAAGCGCAAACAACGACCAGCCCGGCTGCGGGCGCAACAACCTGGGTGTCGACGCAGTGTCGCCGGCATCGCCTGCAGCCGCTGACGAGGGTAGGGCGGTTGACCAGTGGGAGTGATGGTTATGACTCAGAACCTGATCGACATCGTGGAACGCAAGTACATGAAGCGTCAGCCGCCCGAGTTCCACGTCGGAGAGACCGTGGACGTCCGTACCCGGGTCCGCGAGGGGGCCAAGGAGCGGATCCAGGTTTTCAACGGCGTGGTCATCGCCAAGGGCGGGCGTGGTCTCAACCAGAGCTTCACCGTACGACGCATCGTTAACAACGAGGGCGTCGAGCGGGTGTTCATGCTGCACTCGCCGCTGGTCGTGGACGTGAAGGTGCGGCGTCGCGGCAAGGTACGGCGGGCGAAGCTCTACTTCCTGCGAAACCGGGTGGGCAAGGCCCGCCGGCTGCGCGAGGTGCGGATCACCAAGGCGCGCCGTTCGAAGACCGATCCGGGCTCCTCCGACGGCCCGCCCACCGCGGCGGCGCCGGTTGAGCCGGAACCCGAACCGGTCGGTACGTAGCGGTGAAGCTCGGGGCGGCGGGCGAGAAGGTCGCGGCCAAGACGCTCAAACGGGCGGGGTATCGCATACTCGACCGGAACTACCGCTGCTCGACGGGTGAGATCGATCTGATCGCCGCCGATGGCGACACGGTGGTCTTCGTCGAGGTCAAGACCCGGCGAAGCGACGAGGCGGCCGATCCCGAGGTCAATGTCACCTACCACAAGCGGCGGAACATCACCCGGGCCGCCAAATTCTTCCTGATGCAGAGACGAGCGCAAGACTGTCCCAGCCGTTTTGACGTCGTCTCGGTGGTGCTTCCCCAGGACGGCGCCCCGGTGGTGGAACACTTCATCGACGCTTTCGGGCCGACGCCGCGGTGAATCGCATGGGCCTGATCGACTCCCACGCTCACCTGACGGACGAGAATCTGTTGGACGATGTCCCCGGTGTGCTGGAACGGGCTCGGGCGGCTGGCGTGGACCACGTGGTTACCATCGCCCAGAGCGTAGCCGACGCCGGCATCGCCATCGACCTGGCCGGCTCGCGCGAAGGTGTGTCGGCCACGGCAGGCATCCATCCCCACGAGGCCGCGAAGGTGACCGAAGCGGACTGGCCAGTGCTGACCAGGCTGTTATCCGCGCCGGAGGTCGTGGCCTGCGGTGAACTCGGGCTGGACTACCATTACGACTTCGCCGACCGGGACACGCAGCGGGCCGTACTGGGCCGCCAGCTCGACCTGGCTCGCGGAACAGGATTGCCCCTGGTGGTCCACTGCCGCAAGGCCTTCGCCGATCTGATCCCCATGCTGCTCGATCACGGCTTCGAAGGGGCGCCGGCGGTGATTCACTGCTTCTCGGGGACGGCAGCCGAGGCGGAGCATGTGGCCCGGCACGGCTGGCACATCTCCTTTACGGGCGTGGTCACCTACAAGTCGGCCCGCGAGATTCAGGGCATAGCCCGCGATTATCCGGCGGAAAAGCTGATGATCGAAACGGATTGCCCGTACCTGGCACCAGTGCCCAAGCGCGGTGTGTTTCCCAACGAGCCGGCCCTGCTGGTGCACACGGCCGAGTTCCTGGCCACGCTTCGCGGCGAGTCGCTGGAAGGGCTGATAGCCCAAACGGCGGCCAATACGCGGGAGTTCTTCAATCTGGCGTAACGACTCGGCAGTCAGGCGCCGATTTCGCGAATCAACATGAAGGCCTCGGCGTGGGGCAGACCCATGGCACTGCCGCGGGTGATGCTCAGGGCCCGCAGGGCCTGCAGCGACCGCTGATCGGGCGCCGGGCGGATCTGCGAGGCGTAGGCGGCGCAGGCCTCCAGCTTGCGCTCGATGAAGGCCGAGATATCCACGAAGACGTTGGGGATGAAGGGCGGCGTCAGCGGAGCGGCAAACCAGTCGGTTTCGGAGACGGTCTCGTAGGCCAGGATGCGCCTGGGACAGCCGGCGTGCGTGGGGCGGCAGCAGACCATGGCGGCCTGGAAGATGATCTGGTGGTCGCGGTGGACGTCGCCGGGATGGGGGACGTAGACGATCTCCGGCCCGACACTGTCGAACACGCCCTGCAGAGCGGTGTTGACGTCCGCACCGGGCAGGGTGTCGAGCCTGGCGGCGGGCAGGTCGAGGAAGTGGGAGCCGCTCAGGCCGCACAGGGCGTGCACAGTCCTGGCTTCGGCCTGCACGGTCTCTACTTGCTCGGCGCCGAATCGAGCCTCCTCGCCCCGCGTGCAGATGACGGCATGCACCTGGTCGCCATCGGCCAGGTGCCGCAGCATCGTTCCGCCCGGGCCCAGCACCTCATCGTCCGGATGCGGGGCTATTACCAACACGGTAGGCATGCCTAATCTCCACCCAACTGGACACCGACTCGCAGCAGGTCGGCCAGTTCCTCACAACTTGTGTTGTCGGCGGCTGTTTCGGTCAGCCATAGTCCGCCGTCGCCGGTTCTGACCAGCGGATGCCCCCGAGAGTTGACCTGCAGGACCTGGCCCGGCCGGGCTGGCGTGGGGATGGCTTCGCCCTCGGAGGGCAGAGCCCGCCAGATGGTTACCTTGTGACCACCGCTGTGGCTGAAGGCGCCCGGGTAAGGCCTGCCTGCGGCTCTGACCAGCCGGTAGGCGCGATCGGTGGTTGCGGACCAGTCTATCAGCCCGTCAGCGGGCGTTCGCTTCGCGTAGTAGGTCGCCTGGCTATGGTCCTGCGGCGTGCGGGGGAGGGACCCGGCCCTGATGCTGGGAGCCAGTTCGCAGATGGCATCCGCCAGCACCTCATTGGTGCGCTGGATCAGGTCCTCGGAGTAGTCGTCGGGCAGCACGGTCACCGGGCGCTGGATGATGATGTCGCCCGCGTCGGCCTGATCGGTGAGGAAGAAGAGATTGGCGGCCGCCGGCTCGCCCAGCAGGATGGTCCAGGCCACCGGCGCCCGGCCCCGGCCGCGGGGCAGCATGGTCGGATGGAAGCCCACGCCGCCCTGGGGGACGATCTGGATCAGGCGGTCCGGTACTAACTGCGACAGCCCGATGACCCACAACATGTCCGAGGCGTGCTGCCGCAGAAACGCCTCCACCCGCGGCTCGTTAACCTTGACGAAGGATTGGAAGGGGATGCCGGCCTTGTTGGCCAGGCCCCGCAGAGAGCGGTAGTCGCCTATGGCCTCGGCGCGCGATTCGTCGACCCCGCAGACGCAGGTGACCTCGACGCCGCTGCGGATCAGCGCGTCCAGCGTGTACCAACTCGAACTGACGCTGCCGATCAAGGCGACGTTCATGCACCGCCCCGGGTGGCGTTCCCGGCTCCGTGGTTGCCGGCCGCAATTCTAACCACGGTGACTGGCGAGAGACAGCGCCGTCCGTATCTCCGGGCAGCGACCTCGGCGCACAAGGAAGGGCAGGCGGGCGCCATGGCGCTCGCCTGCCCGGTGATAGTCTGGCCGTTGCTGCCTGGCCTTACTTCTGCTTGGAGAAGTACTCCTTCGAGCCCTCCGGATCGGGCTTGATGGTGTCGGCGCCGGGGTTCCAGTTGGCGGGGCAGGCTTCGCCGTGCTTCTCGACGTACTGGAAGGCCTGGATGACTCGGATGGCCTCGTCGACGCTGCGCCCGACCGGCAGGTCGTTGATGGTGGCGTGCCGCACGATGCCCTTGGGGTCGATGATGAAGAGGCCTCGCAGAGCGATACCCGCCTCCTCCAACAGCACGTCATACTTCTTGGCGATCTCCTTGTTGAGGTCGGCGACGATCGGGAAGGTGACTTTGCCCAAGCCACCGGCGCTACGCGGCGTGTTGACCCAGGCCAGGTGACTGAACTGGCTGTCAACCGAGACTGCCGCGCACTTGGCGCCGACCTCGGCAAAGCGGTCGTGGGCGTCGCTGAAGGCGACTATCTCCGTCGGGCACACAAACGTGAAATCCAGGGGGTAGAAGAACAGCACCAGCCACTTGCCGCCGTGAAGTTCGTCCCATTTAAGTTCCTTGATTCCTTCGCCGACCACGGCCTTGCAGTCGAACGTCGGTGCGGGGGAAGTTACCAGTGGCATCTTAGTTTCCTCGTCTAGCAGATGTGTCTGATCACGGTGCGCCGCCGGGCACAGACCGACCATCGGCTGTGCAACCACCGGGGCTCCGGCCGTTCAGACGCGGTATCATAGGCGCCCCCGGATCGACTTCAAGAGAGGAGCATCCCTCGTCCGATGCTGGCCGGCTGTCGTTGAGCGGGCACTGTCAAGTACCCCTCCGAGGAGGCCAACAAAGTTCCCTCGGTCCGTGCCGTACCCTCTGACGTCGCCGCGGCAGCAACGACCAGCCAGGCCGTCTGCGGCCGGGGGCGCCCCGCCAGATGCGCCGAGGCGGCGCCGACCACCGGTAAACCGCCCCAATTCTGCGCGACAATCAGGGCGGCGCATCAGCATTGTCAACGCGGGTGAGTGCCGCTCGCCTCGCGGGGCGAATGGGCCGGAACTGCCAGACAACGCGGAGGTTACTGCGATTGCGGCCGCGGGATTCCAGCCGTTCCTGGCAGCGGATCAGAGGGCGCAAACCCTGCCTTTGCGGTCAAGCGCAGATGCCTACTTAGCCGACATTCACCAGAGCATCCGATCAGGAGGATCGGACGGTCTTAATGAGGCTCAGGATGAGCGGGCGCGCGGAATTTCTCCGGCTCAAGGAGCGGGTAGCGGGCAAGTGGCAGATACCGCTGCTGCTGCTCTCGCTGGCCTTGTTGGCCGGTTCCGTGCTGCGTATCGACTCTCCCCAATCGACGGTTCCCTTCGAAACCATCTGCGAACGCATTGCCGCCCAGATTGAGGGGCGAATGTACACGCTGGCCGTCACTGACGGGCGGCGACTGCTCGGTGCCCTCGAGGATCGGTCCGACATTGACGCAGGCCGGGCCAGACCGCAGGTGTATCGGCTTCTGGGGCGGGCGTTGGCTCTGCGAGCCGAGCGGGGCGCCGGAGCCGGGGGCGTGGACGAGGGCGTGGCGGCCGAGGTTCTGGATGCCTTCCAGCGTGCACAGAAAGGCGGTCAGCCGCTGACCTGGCAGGACCACCGTCTCATCGCCCTGGCCCACGAGTGGCAGGACCAGTACAGCGCCGCAATCTCGGAGTACGAGGAGGCGGCGGCGCGGGCTCCGGCCAGGGACGGCCTGACCCTCCGCAAGCGGATCCTGGAGTTAATGGAGTCCCCGCTGGCTGCACCGCCGGCTGTCCTGTTAGAGGGCCTGGACAGCTTTATGGCCGACGCGCTGGCCACTGAGGGGGCGCTGGAGTTACTCGAATGGGCGGCACGTTGCGAGGTGGAGCTTCTCTGTGCGGAGGGGCGGAGAGATGACGCCCTGACCCTGCTGGATGACCTGCGTCCGGTCTTCGAGCCGACGCGGTTGCGCGAGAGCTTCGAGTACCTGTCCGCCTGGGTCTTGTACAAGGTGCGGCGGTTCGACGAGGCCGAAGCAGCCCTGCGGGCACTTCGCAACCGACTTGCCGTGCGAGACGAGGTTCACGCCAAGTCGGGCTGGTTGCTGGGCCGGGTGGTGCTGAGCGACGGCGGCCCCCAGCGACCGGCGGAGGCGCTTTCGTTTTTCCGCGACGTGATCAGCTCCCACGCCTCCGGGCTGTACGTGGACGCCTCCCGACTGGGTATGGGTGAGGCGCTGGCGGCCCTCGAACGGTTTGATGAATCTCTGGCGCAGTATCGCAAAGTCGTCCCGACAATTAACGAGCATCGTGATTCGCCGGTCATCAACGCCGACGTCGTCCGGACGTCGGCCACGGTGGCGGCCTACGATTTGCGGCGGCGGGCAGACCTGGAGCGGGCGCTGGCCTTCATGCAGTTGGCCTCTGCACTGGTCGATCCGGTCGACATTCCGCTGACAACCACCTACCTCAAGGATGTGGGGAGCTGGCAGGCGGCACTGGCCAGGGAGCTTAAGGCTCGCGCGAGGCAGCTTCCGGACGATCCGGAGAACCAGGAAGCCCGCACCGCGTTGAATGTTCGGTCCCGGTCCCTGCTCGAGACCGCGGCCGAGACCTACCTGGAACTTGCCCACATCAACACCCTGAACGAGAAGGAGTCCGCCAAGGCCACCTGGAAGGCAGCGGACCTGTTCGACGAGGCGGGCAACCGCGGGCGGACGGTGCTGGTCTTCCGCGAGTTCGCTCGCGAGCGGCCTGGCGATCCGCTGGTACCGCGAGCCCTGTTGCGGCTGGGGCAGTCGCTACAGGCCATGGGCAGGTACCAGGAGGCGATCGAGGCCTATCAGGAGAATCACACCCGGTTTCCGCGTACGCCCGATGCCGGCAGTGCGCTGGTTCCCATGGCCCGCTGCTTCATGGCCTTGGGCCCGGAGTATTACGACCAGGCGGAAAAGACCCTGCGGATAATCCTGGACGACTCACCGATCTTCACGCCGGAGGCGCCCGAGTTCGCGGACGCCCTGTTCATGCTGGCCGACCTGTCCTCGCGCCAGGGAATGTTCGAAGAGGCCATCCCCCTCCTCGACGAGGCCATGCACCGCTACGCCGACGATCCGCGCATCGTCAAGGCCGAGTTCCAACTGGCAGACGCCTACCGCCAGAGCGGGCGGGCCTTGCGGGCCGACCTGACCAAGGCGGAGTTGGTCGGCGAGAGACGCCGGCTGGAAGCGGAGCACGTCGAACGGCTCCAGGAGGCGATGGCGCTGTTCGGCCAACTCGTTCACCGCTTCGAGGACCGCGCCGAGACGGAGCTGGATCCTCTAGAGCGGCTGTTCCTGCGATACGGGCGGCTGTACGAGGCCGACTGCCTCTTCGACCTTCGTCGATACGGACCGGCGCTCAAGAAGTACGAGCGGGCGGCCTGGATCTATCGCGACTCGACGTCGGCACTGGCGGCCTACGTACAGATCATCAACTGCCACGTGTACTTGGGACAACCGACCGAGGCCCAGGCGGCGCTGCGCCGAGCGCGGCATTTGTTGGATACCTTGCCGGACACCCGCTTTGCCGACGCGGCGTTGACCGGTGCCCGAACTGACTGGGAACAGTACTTCAACTGGGTCGAGCAGGCTGATCTGTTCTGATGTCCAGTCACGGAGACCAGATGACCATGACGACTTCGCCAACGGCAGACACCTCCGGCGGCGGCGACGCGGTGCCCGGGCCCTCCGCGGTGCTGGACCTGCTTCGTCGCCAGCGCGACTTGTATGGCGGCTTGCATCGCCTGGCGGCCCGACAGCGTCAGTTGATCACCGGCAACGACGCCGGCTCGTTGCTGACCCTGCTGGGAGACCGCCATGCCTTGACCGAGTCACTACTCGAAGTGGGGCGCGAACTGGCCCCGTTCCGGGAGAACTGGTCGGCGTTTCGCGAGTCGCTGGGTAAGGGCGATCGCGCGGAAGCCGACGGGCTGATCGCCGAAGTGAACCAGCTTCTGGGGCAGGTCATCACTAGCGACGAGGAAGATTCCCGGT
>JANQGB010001086.1 GCA_028277545.1 Phycisphaerae bacterium
TCCGACACGTACGAGCCTGGCTGCCGGGACTGCCACGCGGATCCGGAGAACCCGACGTCGGACATTCCGGTGACGGTATGCACGGGCTGCCATGGCCGCATGGCCGCTACGCTCAACCTGGAAGCGGCTGGCGTGCCGCACGTCACCGACGTGCACCGCACCGCGGGCATGGGCTGCATGGATTGTCACAACCAAGCCCAGATGCACGGCGACGGCACCCCCTACATCTCGGTGCGCGATCCTGCGCTGCCCAGGCCGGTCTGCGAGGATTGCCATGCCGACCCGGACAGTGAGACCGTTCCCCAGCCGTCGGCTGACACCCCCGAGCACGGCCAGCACATGGAGGACATCGCCTGTGCTGCGTGCCACGTGCAGTCGGTCCTCTCCTGCGACAATTGCCACTTTGAGACCGAAATCGAAGAGCACTACAAGCGCTTCTACGGCCCGCCGCCGCGTCACGGCTACGTGTACCTGGTTAACGGCGAGGATGGCAAGGTCACTACTGCCAGTTCACAGTCGCTGACCTATCAGGACACGGCCTTCATCACCATTGCGCCGTTCTACGCTCACACGATTTCCGCGGAAGGGCGTGTCTGTGCCGACTGCCATGCCAGTGAGAAGGTGGTCGAGTACGGGGAGAACGGCACCATCGTGGCCACCGAGTTCGTGGACGGCGAGTTGGTCGGGCCCAGCGGCGTGATTCCCATCCCGCATGACTGGAAGACGACCTTGCTCTACGATTACGTGCGGTATATTCCGGAAGACCTCACGCCGCCGGGCGAGGGAGATCCACTGTTCGTCGCGGAGGACTGGGAGGAGCTGGAGCCCACCGAAGAGAACGAATTGCGGCAGATGCTCTTCGGAACGCCGCTTACCGAACAGCAGATGCAGATGCTGGCGATTCCGCTGGGATAGTCGGCCGCTGCCCCTGACATAGACTCGCCGGGCCTTTCGGCGAGACGAGTACAGTGCGGGACCCTGTCCGGTGTTATCGGGCGGGGTCCCGCTTTCGTTGCTGTCGGCACCGCGCGTCGGGAAGCTTGAACCCGCTCTCTCAGCGCCGAGGTCCAGATCCTCAAATTCGGGCTCGGCCGCAACCGAGTCATTCGCCGCCCGGGGCGACTGCGCCCGGCCACTGGCAGTCGGCGAGTAACTCGACCCCGACGTTTACAACATGACGGGCATTGGCACACCAGGAGCGGCGCGAGTGCGGCGTGGCGTCGGCCTGCTCTCAGGGATTCGCACTGGCCAGTTTGTCACCGCGTACACCGCGGTCCCGCGCTCCGAGTCGTCCCTGAGAGACAGGGACTCCGACTCCTGCGTCTGCCTCAGGAGCTGGAGTCCCGGATGTCGCTGGCGGACGGATTCGGCCCGTCCAACGGCCTGTTCCTTGACCGCTGCCAGACAGTCGGGCATGCCATGCCGGGGCAGCATTTCCATCATGTCCATTATGGACACGACGGGGCGCTGTTGCCGAACCGGGCCTTTATGCCGGAGGCGTCAATCGAGTTGATGATGCCGTCCGCGTTGACGTCCCACCTGAAGTTGTCTGCCGTGGTTGCCTGGCCGAACCGGGCTTTGACCGCCGAGTAGTCCAGCGTGCTGACGATGCCGTCCTGGTTGGTGTCACCCCCCAAGGTCGCGACCGAGTAGCTGTTGATGACGGCGTAGTCACGCGTGGAGATCATCCCCTCGAGGCTGATTTCACAGCAGGCACCGCCCGGTAGGGCCGCTTCGAGAATTAGTGCCACGGTAGCGGCGTCGACCAGCCAGGCAGATACTGGACCTTCATACGCGTGTTCACCGCAGTCCACCTGGACGTGCTCTCCGATGACCGACGCCGCATCCATCGGCACACCGAGGTCCAACTCCACGCGGAGTGCGCCACCGAGCCGCATCTCTGGCGTTTCGCTGGCATCACAGCAGCCCTCAGCGGAGCCAATCTCCAGACAGAACATGCCTTGCTCGCCGTGCGTCCTGCAACTGCGTCCAGTGCTAATCCGAGGCTCGCACTCGTCGGGCACGCCGTTCGTATTACCGTCGTCACTGGTGCCACTGGCGATATCCCATGCGTCAAGCACGCCGTTGCCATTGCAGTCTTGGTCGTTGATCGCAGCGACCCGAAACCCGATGAATGCGCTCTCGTAGGACGGTGGGTAGCTGTCGGCGCGGTATGCTGCGTGCATGACCGTCACAGCATTGTTTCCGAACGATCCGCCGCGCACTCCTCGATGCACGCCGTTCAGTATTTCCGCATTCCATTCGTATAGATTCCCACCTTGGTCGAACGTCCCACATGGGCTCCCGGACAGGCCGAACGTGCCGACGTCGGTGCGCCAATGCGGACTGCCGATCGTGAAGTCTTCGTAATCCAGATAGTTTGCGGTGTTGCCACTGTCGACTAATGGGCTCCCGTCGTCCGGATTACCGTTGTCGGGACTCGCGTCCGTACCAGTTGGATAGTTCCAGTAGTTGACTGTTATACCATCGTTTTTGTGATAGGCAGCCTTGTACCATTCATCTTCGGATGGGATTACCCAAGTGGCAACGTCCTCGCGCACAATTGCCATGAGATCGGCATCTGTCATTGCTCCGTTGAGATAGTACGAGCCGCTTTCTGTCGTATGCATGCACTGCGGGCCACTAGGCTTGCCGCGGTGAAGCCAATTGCAGAATCGTGCTGCATCACCCCAGGAAACGTAGTTTACCGGGCGATTCGCCCAGTCGGCCTCGGTCGATTCAGGAGCTTCGACCGTGCCTCCGCTGAAGTCGTACCAGTAGCCCTCGGAATTCGCATGTCGCGTTATTTGGCAGCCGTAGGGATCCTCGTCCATGCTCGGGTTGTACAGCTCATGCGAATCTTCCACGGCCACAGCATTCAGGAACTCGATGTACTGCCCGGCCGTCACCTCGTGAATGCCGATGTTGTACTCGTGATCCACGGCCCCGCAAATGCGTTCCGGGCCGGCACCGCCTACTCCAGCACCTGATAGCTCACCGTCGTTGCCATGGTTACCTACGGTTACAGTCCCAAGATCCTCTACTATTGTCACGGTTAGAAAACCAGAGTTCGTCGAGTAGTGATCATCATAGATGGCGAGGCGGATGGGGTCGCCCGTTCCCAGATACCACAAGCGATACACGTGGGACGGGCTGTAGGTGTGCCGTGCGAATAGGATTCCATCAGCCGTCCCCATCCAGTCAGGCGAAACTCCGTTGATCTGCAGGTCGAGCAGACCGGGGTACTCGGGGTACTCCTCCTGCCACGGATCGCCGGGCTCCGGCTCGTACCACTCGGCATCTGCTACATGGGTAGCGTCGCGGTACCAGATCCCGCTCACTTGGATCAAGTACCAGGTTCCGGCCTGGAGTGGTGAAGTCCATACGCCAGCCTCATCCTCACTCGGTACCGATAGTGTCTCGGCATAGCTCCGGGCTTCTGCCACGCCCAGCAGCAGGACGAGCACCAGACCACCTCGAGAGACCATCAGGCCCGCCGAAGACCGGTGTTCTGCTTTGTTAGTAGTTGAGCTTCGCATCCGATGTCTCCTCTTCACTTATCCTGACCACGAACTTGTCAAAGCAGCCGTACACGAACACCCGCACCGCGGATCGTGCGTGCTGCATAACCACTTGTTGCTTTCTGCCGACGCGACTGGCCGTGCCGGGCGCCGGCCATGATGGGGCTGGCCACTCTCACGAAGGCCGCGTGCAGCGATGCTGAGGACGGCGTCCTCACACCACGTTGGTAGCAAGTCAGGCCGACCTGTCTGCTGACGAGTTTTTTTTGGCGCGGCTGTCCAAGCGTCGCAGCAAGTGACGCATCGGGCCGGCGCGGTACACCCCAACGCACTCAGCGGCGACTGGGCCGATGCCCTAAACCTAAATCGTTGAGTAGGTTAGCGAGATGTCTGATCTGGCCAGTCATGGAATTCGGGGCGGGGTCCTGGTATAGTCACGTTCGTGGCACGACCAATGCGATGACAGCGTGTCTGCTTCTGTGGCCAAGGCGGCCGGTGAGCGGGGGCGTGAGGAGGGGCAATCGTGGGCGGTGATGGCAGTGACATCCGCCTGACGACCACGACCACCGGCACGGTACTTCTCTCGGCGCTGCGCGATACTCGCAACCACAAGGCGTGGCACTCGTTCTGCCAGCGGTACCGGCCGCTGATCGTCCGCTACGCCCGAAGCAGCTTCTCGCTGTCTGAGGCGGACGCGGAGGATGCGGCTCAGAATACGCTGGAGGCCTTTCACCGGGCCTACCGCCGAGGGGACTATGACCGCGGCAAGGGACGGCTCCGCCATTGGCTGTTCGGTATCTCCACGAACCAGATCCGCAGCCTGAAGCGCAAGAAACGGTCGCTGCGCGAAGCCCGGGTGGCCGACATGCCATCGCGGACCGGCCTGTTCGAGAGCATCCCGGACGCTGTGGACCTTGAGGAACAGTGGGAGCACGAGTGGCGGCAGGCGGTCTACCGGCAGTGCATGGCGGAAGTACAGCAGCAATTCAATCCCAAGACGGTGGAGGCCTTCACGCTGTTTGCGAAGGATGGCCTGTCCGCCCGTGACGTAGCGGCGCGGTTGGGCATTACGCCGAATGCCGTTTATCTGGCCAAGCAGCACATTTTGAAGCGCATTCGTGAGTTACTGCCCTACGTCGAAGAAGCGTTCTAGATGGGGCGCGCCGCGTGAATTCACGAGAGCCGGCAGACAGATCCGGTGGTACCCCTGCGAAGGAAGGTGTAGCGGGCATTGCTGAAGGGCTGGCGTCTATCGCCCCGGCGCCGCCTGAGTGCCCCGACGACACGGACTGATGGAACAGAGATGACGGCCGAGGCTAACTGTCCACCCGAGGAGCAACTGGCGGCCTACGCAGCCGGGGATTGCCCAGACGAACTTGCCCGCCGCATTGGCCGGCATGCCGCGGAGTGCAAGCCCTGCGCTCAGTGGCTCGATGAGGCCGAGCAAAACGAAGCCATCTACGCCGACGTGGTGGAGACATTGAGCTCGGGCGGCGACGCTCCTGCGCCCGATGGCCGCGGTACCGATTCATCCGTGGTCAGCTCGGACGCCGCTGGCGGTGCGGTGCTACCTCGCATCCCGGGCTACCGGGCCATCCGCATGGTTGGTCACGGCGGTCAGGGCACGGTGTACGAGGCGGTTCAGGAGTCCACCCGGCGCCGCGTCGCCCTGAAAGTGCTGCTGTCGGGAACGCATGCATCGCCCACCGCCCGGCGGCGTTTCGAGCGCGAGATCGAACTCGCGGCCCGCCTCAAGCATCCGAATATCGTTACCGTCTTCGACTCCGGCATTACGCAAGACGGTCACCGGTATTGCGTAATGGACTACATCGACGGCGCCCCGCTGGATGACTTCGTACGCGATCAGAGGCTGTCCCTGGAGGAGACGCTGACCCTGGCGCGCGGCGTCTGCCAGGCCGTGGCTCATGCCCATCAGAAGGGAGTGCTGCACCGCGATCTGAAACCTTCCAACGTGCTGGTCGATGCGGCGGGTAATCCGCAGGTGCTGGATTTCGGCCTGGCCAAGAGCGCCGACGGCCAGCCGGACACGCTGGTGTCGTTGCCGGGCCAGTTGGTCGGCACGCTGCCTTACGCCTCGCCGGAGCACGTGGCCGGCACAGGCGACGAGGTCGATATGC
>JANQGB010001168.1 GCA_028277545.1 Phycisphaerae bacterium
CCCCAGGGGCATCGCCGTGATGGCGATGGCCCACTCGCTGAGCCGACGCCCGGCCTTGTCGTTCCGGCGGCCGATCACCTCGCACATGATGATCACGAACACGACCAGCGAGAACTTGAACAGGATGGCACCCTTGAGACCCAGGCGCCCGATGACGTCCGCCGCCACCGGATTCGCCTCGCTGCCGCCGTAGGCCAGAACCGCCCAGGTCAGCATGATGTCCAGCGACGCCAGCAGCACGAACCAGACATAGCGATTGGGATAGCGCATGTCCGGCAGGCTCAGCCAGCCCGGGCCATTCCGGCGCCGGGCCGGCGGCGTAGAGACTATCGAGCCGCCGCACTCCGGGCAGGCGGAGATCGTCGGCGTTGCGAACGCTCGGGCGCATTGGCTGCAGACGCCCGGCTGAGGTGATTTGTCTCGCGGGCCGGTCATCGTTACCCATTCTACTCCGCGCGAAACAGCCCTGGCCACTATTATCTGACTGATCCCGGCGTACGTGCAGCGCGGGCTCATCGGCGCCTACACGTCAACAGTGGTTCGGCCAGGGACGGCTGTTATTTGCGGGGCGGACCAGCGTCTCGGGGAAGGCTGATGGTAAGAGGGAGAGGCACGGAGTGGCTTACAGTCCCAGTGTATCGGGCCCGAAATCAGAATCGGTCAAGCCAAGATTGAAATCCGCGCCCGTCAGCAGGTACTTGCCCAGCAGCGTTTCCCGGCCATCATCCGCGTACGAGTAGCACGCTGTGGGCAGCAGCCATTCCTGATCGATGTGGAAGACCAACAGGCGATCGGGGTATGGCTCTTCCTGGCCCGTGTACGGCAAGCGGCGCTCGAAGACGTAGGTCGGCCTGCCGTCCACCGAGCCCCTGTTCACAAAGCGGAGATCCAGCACGCCTTCATCAGCGGCCTTCTCGCTGTAGTGGATGATCAGGTCCAGCGTATTGCGGAATCCAAACTGGTCGATCGTGCGGCGGGAGGCTTTCTCCGCCCGCTTCCCGTGGATGGGCTGAAGTATCTTCTTGACGAACAACCGGGCGATGGAACCGGCCGGCTCACACCAGGCCTGTTCCTGGCCCTGCTTGTCCTTCCAGCGGCTTTCGATGTAGGTAACGTGAGCGGCGTCGGCGGCGTTGCGGATCCAGCGCATATTGACGCTGAAGGGATTCTGGCGGCACTTGACGACCGTTTCCTGCTCCGCCGTCATCTTGCCGCGGACAAGCTCCTGCTTGACGAAGGTACACGAGTAATCGCGGATGTTGCGGTCGTAGTTCTCACGGCAATGATACAGGAACGCCAGCGGGTCGGCGTTGGCCAGTGACTCGAAGTTGTTGCTGGTTGCCGCCGCAAGCGTAGCCTCGGGAAGTTGCTCCGTAACAGCGATGTGAGCTTGTGCGGGCTCACCCGGCTGCGAAACACGGTGACACTGAATGCCCAGCGCGGAGCAAATCAGGAGGGCAACGCACGCCCGCGAGGTCCGGTCGGAGGTCCGGAGTAGACGTTTAGGCATGGATTCAACGTTCCCAGCCGGCTCTGCGGCGTCGACTGGTCTTCAGACCAGAACGCGTCCGCGACCGACAGGTTGAGGCTTCAAGAACACCTGCGGGCAACACTGCTCCGCCGAATGGATTATCGGAGCACGGCAGTACGCCGCTGCAGCCGAACTTCGACGACTACGCCACGTTCCGCGCGAAGCCGCGTTCCGTCCAATCGGCTCGGTGGCCACGAGCACCCCGCCCGCGGTCGGCGCATTATACGCATTTCTGAGTCCGTGGCTCCAAACGGAGGCGCTTTTTGTCGGACTTTTTTGTGTAAATGGGGTGAATTCGCTCGTCCATGGACGCGGTTTCGGCGGAGGGTGGGCGCCTCGCGGTGTGGCGCCCCCGCTGGCTAGGTTGCGGCGGGCAGGGGCAGGTGAACGTCGAAGCTCGATCCCTTTTCTTCCTCTGAACTGACGCAGATCCTGCCGCCCAGTTCTTCGATGATCCGGTGCGCCACCGCCAGACCGAACCCCACCGCCCTCTCGTCACAGTCTTCGCCAGCCGCCTTGGTGCTGAAAAACGGCTCGAAGATCCGCTCCAACAGATCCTCGGGAATGCCTCGGCCGGTATCGCTCACGCTCAGCACGCAACCACGCTCGCCGGGTCGGAGCCGGATCACCAGCTTGCCACCGCCGGGCATGGCGTCGACGGCGTTGTGGACCAGGTTGAAGATCAGGGTCAGGATGGGCTCGCGCGGCACGGCCGTGACCGCGACTGCCTGGAGATCCAGTTCCAGGTCAACGCCGGCAGCAGCCAGCTCCGGCTCCACGATCTCGATGGCCTGAAGCAAAACTTCAGTCAGATCGCCCAGATCGCTGTGGCGGTGATCTCCCTCAGCGAAAACGAGCAGATTCTCCACCAGGCGGGTCGCCCGGTTCAGCGAACGGGCCGTCTGCTCCAGGGCGCGGCGACCAGCCTGCGCATCCTCCTGGGCCAGGGCAAAGTCCACCGAGGTCACGATCCCACCGAGGATGTTGTTGAAGTAGTGGGCCAGCGCTCCAGCCATCTCGCCCAGTGCCCGCATCTTCCGCCCGTGCATGACCTCTTCCAGCAGCCGGGTGCGCGTGGTGATATCCCGCACCCAGGTCGAGGCTCCCAGGGTGGCGCCCTCGTCGTCGACGATGGGCGACACCGCCACTGCAAAGGTGCGCAGGTCGCCAGTGCTGTCGCGTTGGCTGAACTCGAACTGGCCGACCAGATGATCGCTGATGGCCTGGTTCAACAGCTGTTCCGCCTCGGCGCGGCACGGCGCGGGCACCACGGAGAGCACGGAAGTGCCGATCATCTGGGCGCCCGACGCTCCGAAGATCCTTCGGGCGGCACTGTTCCAGGTCTGAATTCTCAGGTCGGTATCGGTGGCCACCAGCGCCACCGCCGCGTGCTCGCAAACCAGCCGGTAGTGGTCGTCAGACGGTGGTGGCGGTGTGTAGGAATCTGCCTCAGCGCTCATGGTGCTACCGCTGTGTCACCTCGTTGCCAAAGGGGCGGGGAGTGATGCATAAAACCGTCTCGTACTTTCGCCCTCGCTCCGTCCGGGTCAGAAACTTCTGCCCCACGCAGAGCCCGCCCGCACGGGCGTTGTCAGGACCGATGACCAGGTACTCACCCGGCGACACCCTCATCGAGGCGGTCAACTCATGGTAGACCTTGCCACGATAGGCGGGCACTCGCTGAACGGCGCCGCCCTGGCTCCGCCAGTACTTGGCCCGGCTGAGACGGTGGATTTCCGGCGTTACCATCAGGGTGGTGTCGCCGGTGTGCCGGTCCACAGCGTAGTCCAGGTGCAGATACTTGGCTCCGCGGTCGAAGGTCGTTCCGACGGCACGGTCGTCTGCTCGCGTAAGAAAAATCACCTCATCGTCGACGATCTGGTCCAATTCCAGTGTCAGTGGATGTCCGGTGCCGACGGTGTGCGACGCACCCAGCACCTGGGCTTCGCCGGCCTCGAAAATGGCCCGCAGCGCGGGCCAGTCGTGCTCGGAAGCCACGCCCATTCGCAGGCCGTTGCGGCGCAGCAGCGCGATCCGCGCCGGGTCGCATCGCAGCTCATCCACGTGGTTCCAGGTCTTGTCGCTGTGGTGAATCTCGTCGATCTCCATCTCGACGCGGACGACATCGAACAGCATCTGCACCACGACAATGGCGTCGGCGGTGGAATCGGGGCTGGGGGCGGCCAGGGCGCCAAAGGTGGGCTGTTCGTCCGTAGCAGCAGCGGCAGCGGGCACTTCCGGCTCTGCCTCGCGGAACCAGGAATGGCCGGCCCGCGGCGAGTCGCATCCCGCCGACAGGCTCGCCGAGACTGCCAGCAGCAGTAGCAGCACATACCGGGCTTGTATCGTGCTTACGCCGCACATCCTGTATTACGTTAGTTTCTGCGGCTGTTGGAGTCAACGTGCGGGCCGGGCCGCAACGCCGTACGGGAGCAACCTGCTTGAGTCGGTGGGCGACTAGAACTCCCGGCGTTGCCGGGCGGGAGGGATACCCAACTGTTGGCGGTACTTGGCCACCGTCCGGCGGGAGATGCCGATGCTCTCCTTTTGCAGAGCGGCTGCAATCTGATCGTCGTTCAACGGGGCCTTGCGATCCTCGTTCTCGACGATCTCAGACACGCGAGTCTTGACCGAGTCCCAACTGGTCGAGTCCCCGTCATCCGACTCCTTGCCGCCGGTGAAGAAATAGCGCAGCGGGTAGATACCGCGCGGCGTCTGCATGTACTTGTCGGCGACGGTCCGGCTGATGGTGGATGGGTCGCATTCCAGCTCGACGGCGAGTTCGCTCATCCGCAGAACCTTCAGCCCGCTGGGGCCCTGATCGAAGAAGTCACGTTGTCGTTCGATGATAGCCCGGGCGACGTCGAGCAGCCGGTTGCGGCGATAGGTGATGGCGTCGATCAGGGCACCGGCGTTCTCGACGTGCTTGCGCACAAAGGCCCGCACGTCCTTGCCGTTGCGCTTCTCCTTGAGCATGGTCGCGTACTGCTCGGAGATGCGGAGCTTGGGCATGTTCCCCCGGGTGAGACGAACGGTGAGGCCCTTGCCCTCGTCGTCCGCCTCGACAATGACGTCCGGGGAGATGCGGGGCACCTGGCGTTCGATCACCAGGTGGGCCGGGTGCAGGTGCAGCGTTGAACTCATGGCCTTGACGGCCTCGGATATCTCCCCGACCGAGTAGCCGGTGGCCTTGGCGACCGCCGGATAGCGGTTGCGGAGTATGTCGTGCAGGTGGTTCTCGACCAGTTCGCGCTCGATTCGATTGTTGCCGGGCAGCGCCTCCAGTTGCAGGAGCAGGCATTCCTGATAGTCGCGAGCGGCGATACCCACGGGATCGAGCCGTTGGACCAGAGCGAGCGCCCGGTCCAACTCGGCAACCTCGATCGTCGGTCGCGTATTGGCGGCTATCTCCTCCAGGTGCACACGCAGATAGCCGTCTTCTTCCAGACTATAGATGATCGCCTCGCCCGCACGGCGGGTGGTGTCGTCGAGGTCCATCAAGGTCCATTGGCTCAGCAGGTGCTCGGCCAGACTCTCGGGGCGCGCGGCGGTGTTGGCCATGGCGTCCATCTTGGCGTCGCGTTCACCCGCATACGAGCTGCGCCTGCGCGAGGGAAGACCGGCATCCCAGAAGTCCACTCCGTACTCGCGGCTCATCTGGTCCAGGCGATTGAAGCTGTCGCTCTCGGGCG
>JANQGB010001207.1 GCA_028277545.1 Phycisphaerae bacterium
GGCGGCTGTTCTGGGGCGACCAGGGCGGTGATCTGGTAAATGCACTGCGGCAGGTCAACGGGATCAGCAACCTGCCGCGTAGCTGGCCCACCTTCTGTGAGCCGCTCTCGGAGGTTGTTCCGCGGGATCAGCTCGACGACCAGACGCTGGCCCGCTGGCGGGAGGTCTCGACGGCGACCGCTGAGCGGTTCAGCAAGCACACGCCGCCTGACGAACACGCCGCTCAGGACCTCCGGGAACTCACACTCGCCTGCCGGGCCAACGCACTGGTGGCGGACCGTATCGGCCTCTCGCGCCGGCTGGCAGCCGACCACCCGGACGACGCGCTGCCCGCGGACCTGCTGGCCTTCGCGGATGCCTGTGAGAAGATGGCCGCCGACTACCAGGGGGTCTGGCTGAGTGCCAACACGCCTTCCTGCTTGCGGGAGATACTGGCAGTCTTCAGTCGGTTGGCGGATGAAGCCGGGTCGGCAACAGGACGCTAACAGCCTGACTCGCAGGCTCAGCACGTTTGTGGCACTCCGGACAACCATCGGGAGCAGGCGGTCGGCATGGGTAGCGTATCTGCCGTCCCCTGCGACACGAGTGACGGAGCACGCCCGCCGCTCCGAAATCTGATTCCGCGGTGCTGCGGTAAACTGGTAGTGATTACCGCGCAACGTCGCCGCGCCCGGCATCACTGCGCTACACCCGGCATCGCTGCGCTACAACCGGTATTGTTGCGATACACCCGGTATTGTTGCGCTACGCCCGGTATCGGCGCGCTAGGCCCGGCATCGTTGCGCTACGCCAAGTGTCGGCGCGCTAGGCCCGGCATTCATGGTGGGTTAAGGAGGTGTCGGCTAGATGGTGCCACCCCGGTTCACCGGGGTTCTCGATGATTGTCTTTAGACACAGCGGACGCTGGCGGAGTTTCGTCGTCCTGCGACGCCGTAGCTCACCTTCCCGTCACGCGGGTGCTAGCGCGACCGGTCGGTTGGAGCGAATCGAAATGGCTGAGGGTAAACCCTCAGGGCGAGAAGCCCGCTGGAAGCGGGCTAAGTCGACTCTGTTGGACTGCTGAACCCGGCATGAATGCCGGGCCAGGCGCCATTGACACGAGAGTCTCGCTGGCAGCGGAGTCTACGACAATCTCCGGCACCGGATTCTGGCTCGAAAGCCCGGAGAAGGCTCTCTTCCAGTTGGTGGTTGGACAGGCCGACAGTCGGTGCCATAATTATGGCCACGGCCTGCCCGGACTATGGAGCAGAAATGATCAACGCTGAACAACACTACCGCGAACGTTTGCGGGCCTTCGCCGCAGAGACTGTCGAGCCAGGCGGGATCGTCTTCCTGGGTTCGTCACACCTCGAGTGGTTCGACACGGACACCTTCCTGCCAGGGCGGCGGGTCGTTAACCGCGGAATCGCCAGCGACCGTATCGGAATCGACGACCGCGGCATCCTGCACCGCCTGGATGTCTCGGTGTTCGACTGCCGGCCGTCGTTCATCGTCTTCGAGAATGGGGGCAACGATCTGGGTGAATTGTGGCGGTACGGCCGGCCCTCGATCGACGAGATTGCCGAGTGTTATGAGCGGGTGGTGGGCACCATCCGGCAACGACTGCCGCACGTGCCGCTGTGCATGGTCAGCGTCCTGCCGACCAGCGGCGAGTATGCCGCCATCTCCGCGCTGGTGCCACCGCTTAACGTTCACCTGGAGCGTATAGCCGCGGTGCACGGCTGCACGTTGCTGGACTTCTACAGCGATGTCGTCAACGAGACCGGCGAACTGCGGGCCGACCTGACCACCGACGGCCTGCACCTTAACGAGGCCGGGTACCGGCTCTGGGCCGCCACGCTGGAACCGTACCTGCCGGCCATGTGAGCCAGGCTGATCAAGCAACGTGCAGGAGTCTGACGCTCATGTATCGCGCTATGGCGGCCGGGAGACGGCGAGTGCCGTAGGTGCGTAAGAACTCTTACCGGGCTTCGAGTCGGAGGTGTCTGGAATGGACGCGAACCTGGCGCAGCCGCGCTGTGAAGACTGCGGGCGACTGGCAACGGTGCATGTCACGAAGTGCGAGACTGATCCGTCCGGACAGACACACGCGATTACCGCCCATTTCTGCGAAGACTGTGCGCCGCCGCAAGGGGACCTTCAAGGCGACATAGACGAGATCAAGCGTCGTTTCGCGGAGGCCATTTATCCGGTGCCCGTCAGGAAGTGGCTGATTGAACGCGACGAGGACAACCGATGCGTCTGTGCTGTTATTGACGACGAGTTCAAGCACGAGGACTTCCTCAAGCGCGCTGCGCTCCGCGCGCAAGAGTTGGGAGTCAGCGGCGTGGAAACTACGAGCGCCTATCTCCGCCGGCGAGAAGAACTGGCCAATCGGCTGAGCGATTATGCGGCCCTGGATTCATCAGCAGTCGACAGGCTGTTTGAGAGTGGCATAACAGACTTCATCCAGGTCGGCTTCACGAGTGTCGAGGAACTGTGCCAGACGCTAGGCATCGACCCAGCAACTGCCTCAAAGATGATCCAAGCGGCCAAGGAGGCTGGCGAGCAGCTATAAGGAGCCGCGCCCGGAACGCAGGACGGCTCCGATTAAGGCCGCAAGGAATCACACTATGCACCCGCCCCTACCATCTTGGCATGTGTCCCACTGCCGCGCGTAGCCGGCAGGTGGCTTTGACGACAGTAGATGTGGCGCTGGTAGAGGGTTTACTCGATTGCGGCAAAGGGGCGGATAAGGCGGATCAGGTCAGGCATGGCAAGCGGCTTCCGGAGGTCGAAGGGTAGGAACACGCCGTGGTTGTGATCACTGGCCAGGATCAGCATCCTCTCGTGGAGAACCTCGTAGCCGTTTTCCTGCGGTTGGTGCCCGCAGATGAAGACATCCACGTCCAGGTTGCTGGCGAACTGGTCGAGCAGGGCGGGGGTCTGGTACCGTCCCCAGACCAACGAATAGGCCGTCCCGCCCTTCATGAAGTCGCCCGCCTCCGTGACGCGGTGCAGAGCATCGATGTTCAATTCTGCTTCGTTACGCGGTCCGGGCAGTGAGTGTGACAACAAGATGCGGTTCCGCGTTCGCCCCGCCAGTGGATACGACGACAGAAGATTCTTGATGGCCTCCAGCACTTCGCCGGCGCCCTTTCCGTAGGTGCACTCCACACCCCGCTCGAAATCCTGGGTGACGATTCGCCCGCCCTTGGTGATATCGTGCCCGGTGAACTGGGCCAACTCGTGATTGCTCTGCAGGAAGTGGACCTGCTCCGGAAACTGGCACTTCCATGTGGCCGCGTCCAGGAGCACCAGGTGAGACATGTCCGGCACGCCGAAATCGACCGGTTCCTCGTGGATCACCTCGTGCAGAATGGCGTGTCGGACAGGCCAGCGGTCGAGCTCACAGAAGCGTCGCAGTTTGTCGAAGTTGCGGCGGTGGCCGTGCAGGTCTCCGGTCATGACCAGTTGGCCATAGTCGGGGAATTCCAGCATCGCGCCCTGGAGTAGCGGGTCCTCTCGGTTGAGGCGGGCGGCCTCCCGATAGGTCGCGGCGGCCTCGGTTGCTTCACTCATGGGGCGGCCTGGTGGTGATCTTCCGGCCATGCACGGTGGCGCTCTTGGCCTCCTTGCCGTCCCGGATTTTTGCCTTCAAAGCCATCGTCTGCTTTCGCCACATCCGCTGCACGACCTCCAGCCGCGACTGAAGCTGCTTCATGTCCGCGGGCCTCTCCTTCGGCTGTTCCCGGCAGCACTCCATAACCAGTTGGGACAGCGCCATAGGGATCTTGGCGTTGATCTCTTTGGGCGTCAACGCCTCCTTGGGCCCGACCAGGTCTATGTTCCCCTCGCCGAAGGTCTGGCGAACACCCGTCGGATAAGACGTATCCGTCAGCACCCAGTACATGGTGGCCCCGAGATTGAAGACGTCGGTGGCCTTGGTCAGCAGGGCTCGATGAACCTGCTCCGGGGCGATGTAGTCGGGCGTTCCCTGGATGCGTTCCTTGCGGTGACCGATGCGGCAGCTCTGGCCGAAATCGATGACCTTGACGATGCCCTTGCCCAGCATGATGTTGTTAGGCTTGATGTCCGCATGGACGTAACCGGCGCTATGCAGGGCATCAAGGCCGGCCGCGACCTTGCGCATGATCGTCAGAAACCAGTCCAGGCGATTGGGGCGAGCCTGCTCCAGAGTCATTCCCTCAACGTACTCCATGAGCACGTAGAGCTCCTTGACTCTGGTCCACTTGCGGACGCGGTGTATGGAGTAGCTGGCCCTAAGGCAGTCGTGGCGGACCTTGGAAGCGATCTCGAAGCCCACCTCGGCCTGCTGCAGGAACCGGTCATCTTCGTCTTCCTGCCGCACGACGTGTTTGAGCGCGTACACGTTTCCCGTCGATTGCTCGACGACCTTGTGGATCGTCGAGCGGGCACCCGCCCCAATCTGAGCCAGCTTGGTGTACCCGGCAATCAAGGTTCACGCACTCTCACGCTGACAGCTCAACCGGCGACCGGCCAACACCAGGGCCCTTCTGACAGGCCACCGCCAGCCGGTGTTTCTCCCGCTCTTGTCGGCCGGACCAATAGTACCGCAGCAGGTCAAAATCGAGGGCGGATTATATTCAGGGATCGGGCCAAGACTCAAGTTCCGGCGCCGGCGGGGTACAAGTGCTTACCTGCCCGCACACCCCAGTGCCTCCAGACGAGTGGAGGTGCCCTCTCGCCCTATCAGGATGAGCAAATCCCCCTCCCGGATCACCAGATCGGGGTCGGGGTGAAAAACGGACGTTCCGTCGGCCCGCTTGATGGCGACTACCATGGCGCCTGCCTGCTGGCGGAGCTCGGCGCTGCGAAGCGTGGCGTCCTCCAGCGGCGATCCCGCCGCGACGCGATGCTCCTGCATCTCCAGCTCGACGCCCTCAGCCGCAACGTCAAAAAAGTCTACCACGTTGGGGCGGGTAAGAATGGCGGCGATACGCTTGGCCCCGATAACCTGCGGGCAGATGACCCGGTTGGCTCCGGCCCGGCGGAGTTTGACCTCCGTGCTCGGAAGCTCCGCACGCGCGATGATCTGTAGATCGGGTCGCAGGCCTCGCGCGGTGAGCGCCACAAACACGTTATCAGCATCGCCCGGCAGGGTGGAGATCAGGGAGGACGCCCGCATCAGACCAGCCGCCTTGAGCACGTCCTCCTCCGTGGCGTCACCCAGTTCGAACAGCATTCCGGTCGCCTCCAGGTCGGATTGGAGGTCCGACCGGATCTCGACCACAACAACCGAGGCGCCATCCTGCCTGAGCCGCTTGGCTGCCATAGCGCCCATCCTGCCGTAGCCGCACAGAATCACATGCTCCCTCAGGTTGTCAATCTTCGCCTGCACCTTGTGCCTCCCCAGCACGGCCCGCAATTCTCCGCCCACGAACAGGGACAGTAGCGAACTGAACGCGACCGAGACCCCGGCGATCCCGAAGACGATCACCACGATGGTCCAGATGCGCCCCGGGACGTCCAGCGGAATCGCCTCGGTGAAGCCGACTGTCGAGACGGTAATAACGGTCATGTACGCGGCATCGCGCACCGACGCATCGGTCAGCACGACGTAGCCCGCCGTACCGACGACGACGACTGCGACGAGCCCAAGCAACGACAGGATTAGGCGGCCACGCGCACCCACGGCCAACTCGGAGCAGAAACCGATCGATCCCGCACGCGATTATAGGACACCAGGCTGCCCCCACAACCGTCGGGCGACGCATTCAGCCACTGTAGCACTCGCTCATCCAGACGGCGGCGGTGTATAATGGCAACCCGGAACGAGCCGCGAGGGCGGTGGTAATCGTGGCCCCGCACTTGGAAGCGATCGCGAAGGGAGTCTCCATGGCCCGCAAGTCAGACGATTCCGACCAGAGATACCACAAGCGCCGTGAGCGTGAGGAAGCCCACCGCAAGATGCTGCCCGGAGAGGACGACGCGCCGCTTCCGCCGCCCGTCGAGCCGATCCAGGGCGAGGGCAAGACCAAGCGCAACGATCCCTGCCCCTGCGGGAGTGGCAAGAAATACAAGCAGTGCTGCGGCAAGAAGTGACCCATACCGGCCGGACGCCAGAACGGTAGCTGCGATGAGCCCAACGACGGCTCGGCGTACTCACCGTTCGGGGCCGATTCCGACCCGTGAGACCAACTATGCTGGAACAGCGATTGGCGGTCAGTCAGCAGCGCGAACGTTGACCGCTTTTGGGCCTTTCGGCCCCTCTTCGATGTCGTACTCGACTTTCTGCCCCTCGTTCAGCGAAATCGTGCCATCGCCCTTAATCCCGGTGCGATGAACGAAAACATCGCCGCCCTCGTCCGCGGTGATGAAGCCAAAGCCCTTGGTTTCATTGAACCACTTGACCGTGCCGTGAGCCATGGTAGTGGTACCTCCGCCGGAAACCCTCGCGCCGTCGACGGAACCCGTGGGAACAGACCTTGCTCCGGGAAGTGCAGGTTCAGTTCTAAGCGGCGGCGCGTACCAAGTACCTTGCCCGTTGCCGGAGACGCTGTCAAGGGCGTTATCGAGGGTCCGGCGCGCCGGTTCAGGCTTCTCAGGGAGCTCTATGCTGGATTGCCGCCACGCCCAGGCAGGGGTGGCGCTGCGGTAGCGTTGGCGGTGCCGCCGCCTTTTGAAGACCGGGCTCTTGCATTCTGGCGGGCACGGGTTAAGGATGCTGGAATGCTATGGACAGAGTTCTTTATCCCGACGACGAAAGAAGTTCCCGCCGACGCCTTGGTGCCTTCCCACCAATTGATGATCCGGTCGGGAATGATCCGCCAGATTACAGCCGGTGCGTACGCCTATCTGCCGCTCGGATTCCGGGTTCTGCAAAAGGTTACCGAGATCATCCGGGAGGAGATGAATCTGGCGGGCGCGATCGAGCTGCACATGCCGGCCATGCACCCGGTGGAGTTGTGGCAGGAGTCCGGGCGAGTCGAAGCCATGGGCGACACGCTCATCCGCCTCCCCGACAAGGCTTTCCGGCGGGGCACGGTGCTGGGCCCCACGCATGAAGAGATAATCACCGAGATCGCGCGGGCTTACCTGCAAAGCTACAAGCAACTCCCGGTAACGCTGTACCAGATCCAGACCAAGTTCCGCGACGAGGAGCGGCCCAAGAGCGGCGTGCTTCGGACGCGGGAGTTCCTGATGAAGGACGCCTACTCGTTCGACGTCGACGAGGGTGGTCTCGACGCCAGTT
>JANQGB010001268.1 GCA_028277545.1 Phycisphaerae bacterium
ACAGCGGGTCAATCTGCTCGAAGGTGACCACGTACCCGCGCGTGCCCAGGAATCGAGCCGACTGGATCTGCTCGCCCGGCGCGAGTCCCTCGATGCTGCCCACGATGGCCAGATTGTTGTCCTGCTCGCCCACCACGTAGACGTTGTTGGTGCTGGGGACTTCCTCGCCCGTCTCCCAGAAGAACAGTCCGTCCGTCGTGGTGGCGACACGGAGGTGGCCGTCATACTCGCCCATGGAGTACTGATTGAGCACTCGTCCCGGCACCGTCGTGGCCCCGACCAGGGCAACGCTGTCTTCCGTGTAGGCGAACTTGTAGATGTCGGTGTTGACGCGGCGGAAGTCGAAGTACCAGTCCGTGTCGGTCAGGTACAGGGCCTCAGTCGACGCGTAGAGCAATCCCGGCTGTGCGAGCACTGCCAGTGCCTGGAACTCGTCGGGGGCGTCGGTATCGAGCGTGATGATCGACGTGACACCGAAGCCGTCAGGGTCTGCCGGACGGTAGAAGTCGTCCCATTCCACCATGTTGCCCTGAACAACCTCGCCGTCCTTGCTGGTCGTCTGGTAGTCAGGCAGCAGGGCGTCGAGTTGTATGGTGGGCAGTCCCAGGTTGTCCTCGTCGGAACCCAGCGGCAGGACGTCGTAATAGGCCTCCGGTTGATTGGCTACAACCAGGCGAAGCACGCCATCTATCATCCGGCTGGAGGCGAGACTGCCGTCGAAAACAGTCTGGGAGGCCAGCACCGGGGCCGTACGATCGGTCACGTCGATGATGGTCACCATCGTTTGTGGCCGGTACTGGAACCAGGGGGCAATGTCTCCCATGGGCTCGGGCAGGGGCTCGAAGTCGGGTTCAACCGGCTCCTCGTCCAGGTCTGCGTCGGCGGAATTTGCTACATCGTCCGCCTGAACAGCGTCGTCCGTCGCGGCTTCCGCGACCGCGGTGGGCAGCACGCCCCCGCCGTAGAACACACCGCTGGTCGAAGTTAGAGCCACGGCCAGGTCACCGACCAGGTAGAGATCCTGCCCATGACCCTCCAGCGGGAAGGAGCCCATCAACTGCACGTCGTCCGCCGGAACCGCCTGGACGATCTGTATCGAATTGCCGGTCATGATGTAAAGGTAGGTTCCGTCCGTCTTGACCACGTCGGCCTCATCGACCCCCTCTTCTTGAGTGGTGGTCTGGGAGAACGAGTCATCAGTGCCCTCTGCCTCTCCCTCGCCTTCGCCCTCGCCGCCCGTGGCTTCCGGCGCGACTGGAGCGGCATCGCCGCCACCATTGCCGTCTGCGCCGGTCGCGGCTTCGTCTGCTGCCAAGTCTTCCTCGAACTCGGCGTCGACGTCATCTCGGAAGCCGCCGAACGACTGGTTCTGGGCGACGATCTGCTCCTTGAAGTACGACTCTAACTCGTCGGCTGAGGCAAAGCGCTCTAGTTGGGCCAGATTCTGCTCCGGCGGTTGGTCGTCGTTGTTATCGGGCTGATTCTGGTTGGTGTTTTCTTCCGGCTCGTCCCGGTCGATCTGGCAGCCACCCCACAGCACCAGGCTCGCCACCAACATCACGTTCACAAATGCGCGCATGTGTCTCCTCCATCGTTAGTTAGGGTCCCCATATCTTGAACTTCGCGCCGGAGGAAGTATCGGCCACCAGAGTGCCCGGTCAAGTGTCCGAGCATGTAGAAAATCGTCTGTGCCAACTTGGGAGCAGCGCCCAGGTCCGGCGCCATCTCGTCCCTGGCTCCGTGTCCCAGGGGCATTGGCAAGACGCTGCACTACTGAACCGGGCAGCTCAGGTGCTGAGAGCCGCCTGCGTCGGCTGAGGACGTGCCGACGGGGCGTGGCCCGGATTAGTCGCAGCCTGCCATTAGCGCCAGTCGGTTGTCTTCCCAGCAGCGTTTGGATGAGTGGTGCGAGGGGAGTTCCAGTGTCACCATGGGGATGCTTCGTTCCACGCCGGCCCAGTAGCCGAAGCTGCCCGGTGTCGGGTACCCGATCGACTCGATCACGGGGTACCTGTTGTGTGACGCCAGGGCGTGGGCCAGGTCCTTTCCCGCCGGTCCGTCGAAGTTGTTGCAGAACCGCCGGTCGCCGATGGAGTGGACGGTGATGATGTCCGCTGGTTCGGTGGCCTCGATCAGGTCTATCAGGGCGCGACACTCGGGCTCGCTGGCCGGCGCCCTGCCGCCATAGTATCTGCGCCGCGGCGGGCCGGGTGACCAGTTCTCAGTGGGAAAGTTGCGGTTCAGGTCGACGCCGTTGGCGTTCCGCCGGTTACGCCGCGCGTAGCCGTCCGGGTTCACCAGCGGGACTATGGTCACGGACCGGGTCTCGCGCTCGAACGTCTGTTCAGCGAGTCGTTCACAGAGACGGCGGGCCAGGTAGACTCCCTTGGGCTCGTCGCCGTGAAAGCCCCCCAGAATAAGCCGCCCGCGGCTTCTGCCGCCGAACTGCAGGGCGTCAATCGGTCTGCCCTCTACTGACTTGCCGACACGGCGGGCGTACCGGTGCAGGTCGGCTGGCACCGCGGAATCCCAGTCCAACGCTAGTCGTGCAGCGGTCTTCACTATGGAGGGCTTCTGAAAGCAGGCGCGGTGATCTAGGTCGTGTGTCTGCTCGTGGATCGCTTGGTTACCGAGAGCCGGTCCACGCCGACGGCGGGCGCCAGCCGGCCGCTGGGCGTGCCAGCCGAGGTGCGCCTGGAGCGCGGTTTCTTGGACGCGTCAACGGACTCGAAGAAGCTGCCCAGCTTTCGGATGCGCTCGTACCGCCGCTTGAGCAGGGTATCAGTCTTGAGGCGTTTGAGGTCCCTGAGGTTGTCCGCCAGGTATCGCTCCAGGTTAGCTGCCGTGGTGGCCGGGTCGCGGTGGGCACCGCCCAACGGTTCGGCGATGACCTCGTCGATCACGTTGAGCTTGCTCAGTTCCTTGGAGGTCAGTTTAAGCGATTCGGCTGCCCGTTTACGCTGCTCGGCGGTCTTGAAGAGGATCGCGGCGCAGCCTTCCGGAGAAATAACGGAGTAGAACGAGTGCTCCAGCATCGCCACCCGATCTCCCACGCCGATGCCCAGCGCGCCGCCGGAACCGCCCTCGCCGATGACCACGCAACAGATTGGCGTTTCCAGACGGGCCATCTCCATTAGATTGACGGCGATCGCCTGGGCAATGCCGCGCTCTTCGGCTCCGATCCCCGGGTAGGCGCCCTGCGTGTCAATCATGCATACCACCGGCAGATTGTACTTGGCCGCCAGCTTCATCTTCAGCAATGCTTTACGGTATCCCTCGGGGTGTGCACAGCCGAAGTTGCACGCGATTCGCTCTTTGGTGTCCTTCCCCTTGTTGTGTCCGACGATCATCACCTTGTGACCGGCGATGCGCCCGAACCCGGTGACCACAGCGGCATCGTCCCCGAAGGCCCGGTCACCATGCAGCTCACAGAAGTCCTTGACCATCAGGTTGATGTAGTCAGTGACCAGGGGGCGCTGGGGGTGGCGAGCGACCAGTACGGTCTCCCAGGGCGTCAGGCTGGAGTAGAGCCGCTTGGTGCGGGCTCGCAGCCGGGTCCGCTGCTTCTTGATTTCTCCGGCGACATCCCGGCCAGTCTCGCCCTGCTCCTGCTCGAGGTGGACGATGTCCTGGCAGATCCTCTGCAGCGGTTTCTCGAACTCCAGGAAACCATTACCGCCGTTCATAAGTGTATCCAGCCCAGGAGGGGTCGGCTTCACGGCCATATTTACGTCTTATCTAAAAAGGTGTGCTTGTTCGCTTAGTCAAAAATCCGCGCCGCTTCCTCCCCAAGCTCCAATAGCCTATCCCGAAACACCGCTCGGGCAAGCGCGAAACGGCGAAACGATGAGATTCCTGACATCATGATACGGGGCCTGTCAGGGATGCTATTGCCTTTAATAGCTTGACAATAAAGAGTTTGCGGCAATCTGCCTCCAATCGGCCCGGTTGGCGAGCAGGCACGATTGCGGTAGATACCCCGGGCCGCATCCGCCGGGCGCTGCACACTGGTTGATATACGCGCGGCGGGCCCAGCGGTTGCAGGACCGGCCTCGGTTCGTTCCGGTTGGGTCGAGATCACGGCTTGGCGCGCAGGCCAGCCGGACTGACTCGGGTGACGGCCGTTCTCAGACGCCATGCCTGGCGGCGGGATCCGAGTCTGGCTGCAACCTTGATCAGCCTGGCTACGCTGACAACTTGGCCTCCTCGGCTGAAGCCTGTTTCACGGAGACAGGAAGCGGGCTCATGCCGGTTTCTTCGCCAATATTGACGACTAAGCCATTCTGGCATATAAGGCGAGATTCGCATTTTTGCCGGCATGAGGCGTTCGTGCCCGGAGCGAAGTTGTGCCGGAATCCGACGAACAGCTTGAAGCCTGGCGCCGGCAGATCGACGAGCTGGACCGTCAGGTCATCGCCGGGCTGAACGAGCGGGCCCGGCTGGTGGTGGAGGTCGGCCGGCACAAGGCGGCGAAGGGGACGCCGGTGTACGCCCCGGACCGCGAGCGCGAAGTGCTGGACGGGATAGCCCGGCTGAACCAGGGGCCGCTGTCGAATCGCACTCTGGCGGCGATCTACCGAGAACTGATGAGCGGCAGTTTCGTGCTTGAGCGCCCGCCTCGTATCGCCTTTTTGGGGCCTCGCGGCAGCTTCTCGCACCTGGCGGCGGTTCGGAAGTTTGGCTCGTCGGTGGAATCAGAACCGCTGAGCCACATCGAAGCGATTTTCGAGGAGGTGGAGCGCGAGCACGTAGACCTCGGCGTGGTGCCGGTGGAGAATTCGGCCGGTGGCGGGGTGGTGGATACGTTGGACGCCATGCTCCGGCACAACGTCTCCGTCTGTGCGGAGATCAACCTTGCGGTCCACCTGCACCTGCTCGGTGGGTGCTCCCTGGAGGAAATTGAGAAGGTGTACTCCAAGCCGGAAGCGTTCGCTCAGTGCCAGCGCTGGCTGATGGAGACGGGCCTCTACGACCGGCGAGTGGCGGTGGCCAGCACCAGCAAGGCGGCGGAACTGGTGGCGGCCGATCCGAAGGCGGCAGCCATCGGTAGCAGCCTGGCGGGTGAGTTGTACGGGCTGGCCAAGCTCTGCGACCGGATCGAGGACGACCCCGAGAACACGACCCGCTTCCTGGTGATTTCGAGACAGGCACCGGCCGAGACCGGCCGGG
>JANQGB010001271.1 GCA_028277545.1 Phycisphaerae bacterium
AGCGGCTGTCACAACAACTGGGCCAGAACGTCAACGATCTGCGGCGCTGCGATCGCACCTGTAAGACGCGGAGTCTCCTTGATGACCTGCAGCGGCGCCTGAATCGCTGCCGCGGGTGCTGCAAGGGTCCGGGTAAGTGTCGCGGCTGTGCGTCCTGTGGACAAGGACCAGGAGAGGGCTGGGGGATGAGAGGCGGCCCCGGCGGCAAGGGGGGCCTCAGGCCTGGCTGGGGAACTGCAGCCGACTGGCGCGGCGGCGGGCTCGAGAACAAAGACGAGCAGCGACTGCCGGTGCTGGCCGAGACGCGCGACCGCGGAGGCAGCAGCACATCGTTCTCAGCCGTGTCGAAGGAAGAGCGTGCCCGCAGCGCACAGGAATACCGGGAACTCTACGCTGAGTTGGTGCGGAAAGCCGAGGCGGACCTGAACCTCGACGCAGTGCCCGTTTCCTATCGCGAGTACCTGCGTCGCTACTTCGTCGCAATCAGGCCAAGCGATGCAACAGAGGAGTCTCCTGCCGGACAGTAAACCCCGCCGGCTATTCCGGCGCGAGTTGAGCTGTTGTCTGGCGGAGCCAGGAAGATGGCCGGCGCCTTAGCCCGGCGCGGTCCTTGGAGCAACGTGGCTACTGTAAAGAGAGTGTGCCTGCGATGGCGGAAGACATCAGTCCGGAGAGCATCAACCTATTTCAAGAGAGATTTCAGCGGTTGCGGACCGAGATCGGCAAGCGCATTGTGGGGTATGGCGACGTAGTCGAGCAGGTGCTGACGGCAATGATGGCCGGCGGGCACGTTCTGGTGGAGGGCGTCCCCGGGCTGGGCAAGACGCTGCTGGTGCGCACCATATCTGACGCCACGCGACTGACGTTCAGGCGCATTCAGTTTACACCCGACTTGATGCCGGCGGACATCACTGGCACCAACATCTTCTATGAAGATGAGCACGGGGCGCGGGCCTTCCGGTTTCAGCAAGGCCCAATCTTCGCTCACCTGGTCCTGGGTGACGAGATCAACCGGGCAACGCCCAAAACGCAATCCGCCATTCTGGAGGCCATGCAGGAGCAGAGTGTCACCGTTGGCGGACAGACTCACGAACTACCAACTCCGTTCTGGGTATTGGCCACTCAGAATCCGATCGAGATGGAGGGCACCTATCCGCTGCCGGAAGCGCAGGTGGACCGCTTCCTCTTCAAGGTGAACCTGACGCTGCAGGGAGAGGACGAACTCCTGGGGATCATCGATCGGACCACGGGAGACGACGAGACTGAGGTCGCCCCCGTTCTATCCGGCGAGGAGATTGGCGATATGCAGCGAACCGTCCGTCAGGTGCTGGTGGCGGAATTCGTGCAACGTTACGCGTCCCGGATTGCGCTCGGCACGCACCCTGATCGAGACGATGCCAGCGATATGACGCGGCAGTATGTGCGCTTCGGCGTCAGCCCGCGGGGTGTACAGGCACTGATTCTGGCCGCCAAGGTGCGGGCCCTGCTGGCCGGTCGGATCAACGTCAGTTGTCAGGACGTGCGTGGCGTGGTGCATCCGGCATTGCGGCACCGCATCATCCGTAACTTCGAGGCTGAGGCCGACGGTGTCTCGACCGATGCCGTGCTCGACAGCGTACGGGAAGCAGTTGCCGAGCCAGCTTCCACCTAGCCAACATCTCAGTTCACGCCAGGATAGGGTATGTCCGAGCCGCTGTTCGACAAGGAGTTTCTCAAGAAGCTTGAATACCTGGATCTAATTGCGCGGCGCCTGGTGTTCGGCAGGCAGCAGGCATTGCGGCCCAGCGTCAAGAAGGGCGCCAGCATTGAGTTCAAGGACTTCCGAGAGTACACGCCCGGCGATGATCCGCGAAGTGTGGACTGGTCGGTATACGCTCGCCTGGGGGAACTGGTCGTCAAGGTGTTTCGGCAAGAGGAGGAACTGGACCTGTGGTTGCTCCTGGACTGCAGCGGCTCGATGAACTTCGGTGATCCCGAAAAGTTCGACTACTCGCGCCGCTTGGCCGCGGCTTTGGCTTACATCGGTATGTCCAACATGGACTCGGCCAGCGTTGCCCCCTTTGCAGATGAACTGCTGCCCGGTCGCGGTCATCTGCGCGGGCGAGGGCAGATCTTCGGTCTGCTGGACTTCCTGACGGAACTGCAATCAGCCGGCAGGACGGATTTGCCAGCCATCACGCGGGCTTACGCGTCGCGGGTGCGCCGGCCCGGTCTGATCGTGATCATCTCGGACTTCTACGGCCTAGAAAACGCCTGCCGAGCGATTGACCAACTGCGATTCTTCAAGCACCAGATCTACGTTATCCAGGTGGCAGCCCCGTGGGAGTTTGACCCTCCGATCCGCGGTGAACTGCGCCTGGTGGATGTCGAGACGTCCGCCAACGAGGACGTCACCGTGACTGATGGAATGCTGCGACGCTACAAGCGGGCTTTCGAAGCTCTTTCGGCTGAGCTGCGTCGCTACAGCATGAGCAACTCGGTGGGCTACTCGCTGGCCCGGACAGACACGCCGTTCGACGTCTTCCTCCGGGACCTTCTTCAGCGCGGAGGCCTGGTGGCATGAGTCTCTTGGCTCCGTGGGCTGCGTGGCTCTCTGTCGTCGGTGCGCTGGTGGTCGCCTTGTACTTGCTGAAGATCAAGCGTCGGCGCCAGGTAGTGCCGGCCATGGAGATTTGGCTGGGGCTCGTTGGCCAGACGGAAGCCCGGTCACTGTTTCGACGCCTGAAGCGCTGGCTGTCCTTGCTGCTCTGGCTCATCGTTGTGGCCTGTCTGGTGCTGGCCGTCGGGAACCCGGTATTCACCTTCGGCAAGATCAAACCTCGCTCGATAGTCGTGATCATAGACAACTCGGCGAGTATGCAGACCCTGGAACGGTTGGACGATGGTGACCCTCCGGCGACCCGACTGGAACAGGCCTGCGTAACGCTGGAGAACTTGACCTCGCAGCGTCCGGTGACTGACGAGTGGCTGCTGATCGAAGCAGCACGTGATCCACGAGTCTTACAGGGGTGGACGCGTGACCGCAGGGCGATTCGGGACTCCGCCGAGAGCATCACACCGTTCGTTGGATCAGGCAACATAGCCGCGGCCTGCGATCTGGCGGGTAAGTTGCTGACCGGAAAGACCCGCCCCACTATCACGGTTCTCTCGGATGGGGCCGGGGGACGCCTGGGCAAACTGCTCGCGGAGGACGAGAGGATCGTGTTCTGGCCGATCGGGGAGGTCGAGGACAACGTCGGCATCGTACGGCTGAATGCCCGACCACATCACCAACAGTCAGCCCACTATGTTCATGCAGGCGTCTTCAACGCTTCGAGCGACGAAGTTGAAGCCCAGCTGGTGTTCGAGATCGGTGGTTCCACTCGGGCCGTAGAACCGCTGAGCTTGGCAGGGGGCAGCTTGTGGGAGAAGACGGTTGTCCTGGACGCCCCCGAGGGCGGTGTGCTCCGCGTCTCGGTGGATCGAGAAGACGCCCTGCCGCTGGATAACGAGGCACATGCCATCC
>JANQGB010001465.1 GCA_028277545.1 Phycisphaerae bacterium
CCGCGTCGCGGCGACTGTACAGCCATTGACCGGCCGGCACCGTGGCGACGAAGACGCCGCCCGGCACGAGCAGGTCGATGGCCACCGCCGCTGCCGTGGCGTCATCCTCGATGTGCTCCAAAACGTCGGTCATCACCACGGCGTCGAAACTCGCCCGTGGCAGAGGCAGATCGTCAGGCAACGCCCCCGAGAACACCCGGTCAGCGCCGACTCTGCGGCGGCTGAAACTGACCGCTGCCGGAGCGGCATCGACACCCCAGACATCGTAGGCGGCTTTGAAGGCTTGCAGATTGGCGCCGCAGCCACACCCGAGATCTGCCAGCCGAGGTCGGACGCCGTCACGTTCGCTGACGTGACGGCGCAGCAGGTCCATGACGATGCGGCGCCGGGCGCGGAACCACCAGTGGCTTTCCTCCATCGCGAACATTTCGTCGTAGACTTCGGGTTCCATCCGCCACCTCGTGGTTGCGCCAGTGTATATGTCGGCCGCATGGCCCGTTTACCGCAGCCAGTATCCGGACGTCGGGCCGTGGCGGGTCGGGCTGATGTCGCTTGGCAGTACTGGCAACCCGGCAGGGCGTCATCCTGCTGTCTTGCGGTCGGTCGTTTTGGTCAAGCAAACTTCCATTCGGGTCCGATATGCCCTTCGTAGTTGACTGGCCCGCTGACGCCAAGTCCGGAGACGTGCGATCGGGAAGGACATTTCCATGAGGCATGGATGCCTGTTGCTCATCTGGGCCGCCCCGGCTCTGGGTGACGCTACGCCGCCGCCGGACCGGCAGTGCGCCCGCGTCCGATCGAAGGTCTTCGACATCGAGTATCGTGTTACGGCCGCCTCTCAGCCGCTGGACTCCGTTCGCCTGTGGTACACGCAGGACAAGGGTGAGAGCTGGCAACTGTACGGCCAGGACGAAGACCGCCAACCTCCCATCCAGTTCCACACTCCCGCCGAGGGGCTGTATGGATTCTACCTGCAAGTGACCAACGCGGCCGGTCCCTCCGGTCCCGAGCCCAAGGCAGGCACGACACCACAGCACTGGGCCTTCGTCGACTACACCCTGCCCATCGTGCAGGTCCACAGGCCGCAACCTGACCCGCGTGCCACCGGACAGACCACGGTCTCCATTCGCTGGACAGCGATCGACGCCAACCTCAGTGCCCGCCCGATCCAGCTTGATTACCGCACGGTGCCCGAGGGAGAATGGCAGGCCATAGCCAGGAATCTGGCCAACACGGGGCGATTCGACTGGCGGGTGCCGGAAGGCCTGGAGGGACGTATCGTCGCGCGGGCCACCGTAGTGGATCGGGCCGGCAACCTTGTACAGGCAGGCTCCCCGTTCGATCTGCTGCCTCCCGAACAACCGGCACCCGGCGAGCAGTTGGTGGCCACGCTCACGTCCAGCGACGGAACGGCCGTGACGCCTCAAACCGCTGAAATCGACGAAGCAACGCGACAACGCTCGCGCCGGCTCTATCAGCAGGGCGTATGGCACCGCGACCGGGGCGAGGTCAAGCTGGCCATGGCTCGCCTGCGCGACGCGCTGGGGCTTGACCCGGGCATGTCCATAGCCCTGGTGGACCTGGCCGGCCTGCTGTACGAGGAAGAAGACTACGAAGCCGCCGCCCAGGCATACAAGCTCTCGCTCGACCAGAACCCAGGACTGCGTTCCGCTCTCGAGGGGATGGCCAGGGTTAACATCGCTCGGCGCCAGTACGATGATGCGGCCGAGTACCTGCGCAGGATCATCAACCGCAGCCCGACCGACGCCCAGGCCTGGCTGGACCTTGGCGACGTGGGCATCTACCGTGGGGATGAGCTGTTTGCCCGGGATTGCTATCAGAAGGCGGCATCGATTGATCCGCAGGCCCTGGAGATCATCACCCGAGCTCGCATCAGGTTGGAGAACATCTCCGATCTCCGAGGCCGATACCAGCAGGTAAGCACGCCCAGATGAGTCAGCCGTCAATCAAGCCGGTGTACGCCCTCGTGGGGCAGGAAGCCTTCCTCAAGCGGCAGGCCATTGAGCGTATCGTGAAGCAGGCGCTGCGCGAGGATCCGGACTCGCTAGGTCCGACCACTATCGACGGCGAGAGTGCGGAGCTGGCCGACGCCCTGGACGAATTGCAGACTCTCTCGCTCTTAGGCGGGATGCGGGTCGTGATCGTCGAGTCGGCGGACGCGTTCATTACCCGCTATCGCAAGCAACTCGAGGCCTACTGCGCATCACCATCTGACAGCGCGTGCCTGATTCTGCTGTGCAAGTCCATGCCGCGGAACACCAGGTTGTACAAGGCTGTCGTCGCCTCCGGGGAGGTCGTCGAGTGCGCTGCCGTCCGGCCGCAGCAGGTGGGGCCCTGGATCGTGCAGCGGGCTCGCGGCGCCTACTCCAAGCTTCTGGACAACGCCGCTGCCGCGCGTCTGTACGATCTGGTCGGGAACGGGTTGGAGGCGCTGGACAACGAATTGAGCAAACTCTCGGTTTATGTCGGCTCGCGAGAGCAGATCGGCATCGAGGATATCGAAGCCCTGGTGGGTCAGCATCGGGAGGAGGCGGTCTTCCGCGTCACGGACGCCATGGCCGCCGGTGATGTTGAGGCTGCGCTGCGGGCCTGGGAACACGTCCTGGCGACCGACCGGGCGGCGCCAGTCAGGGCCATTGGCGGGCTGGCCTCCGCGGTACGCCGGCTGTTGGAGGCGAAGCAGGCTCAGGCATCCGGAGAGTCCCTCCAGTCGATGGTCAATCGTCGGCTGGCGCCCAACGCGGCGATGCTGGCCCGGAGGCTGGACAGCGTCAGCGCCGAGGAGCTCAAACGGCAGTTGTGCGATCTGTGTGACGCCGATCTGGCCAGCAAGACCGGCCTGGGCGACATCGCCAGTGCCATCGAGACCTACGTAGTCAAGCACACTCGGCCCAGGGCTTCGCGGCCGGGATCGCGTGTCGGAGGAAGAGGATGATCCGGATACGCAAGTGGATTTGGACGGTGCCGCTGCTGGCGCTCTCGTCTTCGGGCTGCAGCGATGCGAACTGGTGGCAAACCGAGCAG
>JANQGB010001469.1 GCA_028277545.1 Phycisphaerae bacterium
AGCCTGTCCAAGAAGGTCGAGGCCCGTTCGGCGGAGATAAACCCGCTGGTCATCACCGCTGGCGGCAAGGTGCTGGCGGCCGACTGCCGCATCACCGTCGATGACTACGCCGTCTTTCGCCATCCCGAACTGGGCATCGAAATCGCGCGCGAACTGGACCACCCGCCCACCGAACTGGAGCGCGTAGCCTACGCGGTAGAACGCGACGATCACCGGGGCACGTTCTACTTTGCCCAGTTGGCTCGCGATTTCTCGCTGGACGAGGATTACATCGGCTTCCACGGCGCCGGCGGCGGCGGTTCGATGATGAGCATGGACGCGGTAACGCGGGCGGGATTCAAGCTGGCCAACTTCACCGACACCAGCGGTAACCCCTCGGCGGCCAAGGTGTACCGGGCGGCACGGATCATTCTCGCCCAGCCCAACCTGGTCGGGTATTTCGGCAGCGGTTCCGGCGTCGCCAGCCAGGAGCAGTATCACTCCGCCTACGGGCTGGCCAAGGCCTTCTGGGAAATGAACCTGCCCATTCCGGCCGTGGTCCGGTTGGGGGGCAACAGCGAGGATCGGGCGGTCCGGATCCTCACTGAATACTGCAAGGATCTTGCCGCGCCGATCGAAGGCTACCGTAAGGACGACACTCCCGACTTCTGCGCCAACCGTCTGCGCGAGTTCGTCGAGCAGCGTCGCAACAAGCCGCGGGCGATCATGACCCGGCGCGTTCCCACGCCCTCACCGGGGGCGCTGACCTTCGGCATCAATGGCGGGAAGGTCTACCTGGACGTGGACCAGTGTGACGACGCCACCAACGAGATTCTGCTCGAGTATGGGGGGGACATCTTCGAGATCGAGAGTGGCAAGCCCGGGCTGAAACTCTCGCCCGAGGAGGTGGCCGGCAAGGACTCGGAACTCATCGCCTGTGAGGTGGAGTGCCGAGCCAGGGCCAAGGACGTGCTCTGGGTCGATCTGGCCATTCCCGGCCTGGATGCCTGAACGCCCGGCCAACCGAACGCCTCAGCAGAGTGATCCCACCGACCGGTCCGGTCCGGTCTGGTCTGGTCTGGCCTGGCCGTCTGGTTATGCGCAGGTCGTGCGCCCACTACCCGGCCCACTTGCCGGCTGGGTATAATCGTCCATTACGAATCGCCGCAGGGGTAGGCCCGCACGCACGGAGGCTGGCATGATACGTCGCGGTTTACACAAGGCATGGCTGGCTGTTGCATCGTTGGGCGGCCTGGCGCTGATCAGCGGTTGCGACAGCGGTGGCGTGTCCGACATTGTGTTCGGGTCGCTGCAACTGGCGTTCGGCATCGTGGATCTGGCTACCTGATCACCCCCCCAAAGCGGAATCCGCCGTGCGGCCCCGACCCTGGCGGGCAAACGCCCGATCGAATCGGTCCGCACGGCGGACGCCGTGACCTCTGTACTGAAGCGGGGCCTGCCCTGTCGTTACGGGCCGGTGATCCGCTGACTCATGATCTCGAAGTCGTCCAGGTCAATAAAGCCACTATTGTCCAGGTCGAAGGCCTCCGCGCATTGTGACTCGGCAGGATTCGCGGGATCGAAGCACACCTGGAAATCTGCAAAGTCTGTGAGGGCGTAGGACTCGCTGTAGACCTGCGCGTAGTAGCAGGAAGTTGTGCGCGGGCCGCCCGAGTACGGTCCACCGCCCGCCACCAGGACGTACGTTCTGCCACCCGCGGGATAGGAGACGGCGGCGTTTCTGCTTACGGTTTCGGGATACGCCGGCCCCTCCCGCCATTCGACCAGTGCGCCGGTACTGGGATCGACGGCCGTGTAGTAGACCGACGACTGGGGGGTGGCACCGAACAGGCCACAGATGGCGAATATCCACTTGTTGTCGGCTACGGCACAGGCGATCTCATATCGCCGGCTGGGTAGATGCAGGGGCTCCTCTACCCATGCTCCGAGACTTGCGTCGGGCTGGATCGAAGCCCGGTACACATCCCATTCCGTGGTGCCCCCGTAGTTCCCGGCCACGCGATACAAGTAGTCTTCGGTCATCCCCTCGATGACGGCCACGCCGTGGAACCAGGAACCATTGACGGTCTCCGTAGGCGTGGTGAGTTGCCACGGGCCGTAGTCTCCGTTGCCGGCAATGGTACTGTAGTAGCAGTTGTTCGTCAGGCCGAAGCTCACCCCATTGTCCCACTCACCATTGACGATATAAAGGGTGCCATTGTGCAGCATTGGTCCGCGCCCCACGGCATCCATCTGAGTACCCTGCGGGCTCACGTCTACGTTGTCCGGTATCGTTATCGCGGACGTAGTCCAGGGCCCCAGCGAACCGTCCTCCTGCTGTTCGGCGTAGCGGCAGGTGTTGATGGTCGGATACCCGGAGGTCCATCCGCCCCAGACGTATATGCGCCCGTTGTACGCTGCCGCTCCAGGACAGGCCCTGGCCTCCACCAGACTGGTCGTTGGGGTCCAGTCGCCGATTGAGCCGTCATCGTTCACCGGGGCGTAGGAGACGTTGTCCACCGCGGAGGGGGATGCGTTCGAGCGTCCGCCCAGGCAGTAGATGTAGCCGTCGAGGTACACCAGTTGATGACCGGTCAGCCCCAGCGGCAGGGAGCTGGTCGACAGCCACTCAGCGATGGCGGGCGGAGTTGCCTCCACCTCGACCGCTGCCGACGGCGGGCTTTCCACGTCGCCGATGATCTGCGTGGCCACGATCATCATCCCGGCCGCCAGGGGCGGCACCGCGACCTCGACAGGATCTTCAGCAGGGTCCGACACGCTGGCCAGCAGCACCAGGTCGCCGTCCATGTCCTCGTAGAGCCTTACCTCGCTGGCCAGATTCTCCTCGACATCGCTGACGTCAACCAGGACCTCGCCCACCACGAGGACAGACTCGACCGTCGGTGCCGGGACGGCGACGGTGACCGGCTGCGAGAAGCAACTCGCCTGACCGCCGATCGTCTGGGTGGCCGTTACCAGTTGACCGTCGTAAAGCGGTCCGGTTTCAACCGTGGCGGTGCCATCCGGGAACGGCCCGCCAACACTTTCCGCGATGTCGCCGTCGACATAGACCGCCACCGCCGTTGCGGCGACGTCGTCGATGCCGGCCACGTCAACCGTGGTTCCGGCGGGGAACAGCGGCCCTACAACGTTCGGCGACTCGACCTGGTTGGGATCGCCGAAGGGAAGTTGTGTGTCACCGATGGTCACCGAGATGTTATCGTACATCATGATCGGGCCGTTGGTGGCGAAGCCTGTCCCCAGGATGATGTACTTGAAGTCGTCGTCGTTCACCCGCGGCACACCGTCCGGCCAGACCGGGGTCAGCGTCTCCGGGTCAATGGGGTTGGCCGGTTGGTCGTGG
>JANQGB010000146.1 GCA_028277545.1 Phycisphaerae bacterium
AATTGTGTGTCCTCCTCCGACCCTATCGGGGCGGTGCCGTGTTGAAGACAGCGACTTATCCACGAGTTCCGCTGCGCTCCGCCCGTGGCTAAGTGCCCGCGCCCCTACCGGGGCGAAAGTGTGGCTGGCATGATTAGATCGGCAGGCCCTGCGGGAGTGCGGCATGTCGGTCGGTCAGGTTACGGCTTTGGGGAGCGAACGGGGCGGACGGTCAGCGGTGTGGATATGTGCGGAAGAGGGGCTGCTCTCGTGGTGGGGCGGGCCTCCGGAGTGTGAGTGCACATGGTCGACACCTGTGCCACACGGCTTCAGCAGCCTGAGCGATTAAGCCATGTGAACCAGAGCCGGCAGCGGACTACTACAGTCTAACTGGTTTGCGGACCGGATACTATTCAGTCTCTCCAGTTGGGCGTCCGACAGGTACTCCCGCGATCCGACTGACCTGCGCCAGGCCCGGCATTCATGCCGGGCTAAATATTAGTCACTAATCTTATGTGACCCCGGCCCACCGCAACTCTCGGTGGCGGTCCTCAGACATGCTACGAAGAAGCCCACGAGAAGTAATGACTACGACTAGTAGGAGAAGAGTGAGCTACGCTGTGGACTACATCCGCAAGCGACCTGAACATCACGCGGGACGTAGAGCTGTCACTTGTTTGGAGCGAGCCGGGTAAACCCCTGCCACGAGAAGCCCGCTGGAACCGGGCTCAGAGTGAACGGTCTCCGATCGAAACCCGGCATAAATGCCGGGCCTAGCGCACGAACCAGGCACAGCCTGCATGAAGCGGGCTCCGCCGAGGCGGTCCGCCCAGTGGACCCTACTCTCCGGCGGGAGACAGCCTTTCATGGGATTACCTGACTTGATACGCAACTCGGGGTGGACCTTACTCGCCACACCCTTTCCGCGAGTGCACGTTGCCGCCGCGGCAGGTGCATGCTACCATCCGCCCGCGTTTGTGCGGTGAGTTGGCGGGGCGTGCGGTTTAGCGGGCTGGATAGCAGATGGGCGAAGCAGACCATTTGAAGGCGGAGCGGATCAAGAAGCTGGAGAAGCTTCGCGAGTTGGGCGTGGACCCATACGGCGGTCGCTTCGACCACACCGAGCCGATCTCGGCGGTTCGCGAGCGGGGCGAGTCGCTGGGGCTGGAGAGCGGGCAGATCTCCGAGGACCAGCGCTGCCGGGTGGCCGGGCGGATCGTGCTTCAGCGGGTGATGGGCAACCTGATCTTCCTGACCGTCCGGGACGGGACGGCCGACGTGCAGTTCGGGCTGTCCAAGAAGAGCCTCCGCGAACAGTGGCCGGCCATCAAACAGCTCGACCTGGGCGACATCATCGGGGCCGAGGGAGCGATCGGCAAAACCAAGACCGGCGAGCTGACCGTGTGGGCCGACGACGTAACGCTGCTGTGCAAGGCCCTGCGCCAGCCGCCGGAGAAGTGGCACGGCCTGACCGACGTCGAGCTGCGCTACCGGATGCGCTACGTGGACCTGTTCACCAACCCGCCGGTGCGCGAGGTTTTCAAGCAGCGCAGCCTGATCATCCAGGCCATCCGCGAGTACCTGCTGGCCTGCAGCTATTTCGAGGTGGAGACGCCCGCGCTGCAGCCCATTTACGGCGGGGCTGCCGCCCGGCCGTTCACCACCCACCACAACACGCTGCACATGGACCTGTTCCTGAGGATCAGCCCGGAGCTGTATCTCAAGCGGCTGCTGGTCGGAGGAATCGAGCGGGTCTTCGAGATAGCCCGCAACTTCCGCAACGAGGGCATCAGCCCCCGCCACAATCCCGAGTTCACCATGATCGAGCTGTACGAGGCCTACGCCGACTACAACGTCATGATGGAGCGAACCGAGCAGATGGTGCGGGCGGCCATCGAACGGCTGGACGGGCGGTTCGCCCGCCGCTACGGAGAGCTGAACCTGGATTTCACCCTTCCGTGGCAACGCCGCAAATACGCGGACCTGTTCACCGAATACGCCGGAGTCGAGATCACCGACCTGGCCGGCGTGCGGGACAAGGCGGAGCGGCTCAATATCGACCACGCCGGCATGGACGACGCGGTAGTCATCAACGCCGTGTTCGAGGAGACGGTCGAGCCGAACCTGGTCCAGCCGATCTTCGTGTACGACTACCCGGCGGCCATATGTCCGCTGACCCGCCGGCACCCGGACGATCCGTCGGTGGCTCTGAGGTTCGAGGCCTTTGTGGCCGGGATGGAACTCGGCAACGCCTACACCGAGCTGAACGACCCCCAGGTTCAGGAAGCGAACCTCCGGCAACAGGTCGCCGGTGAGGGCGACGAGACGATGGCAGTCATGGATGAGGACTTCGTCAAGGCCCTGGAGTACGGCATGCCGCCCGCGGGCGGGCTGGGAGTCGGCATCGACCGGCTGGTCATGCTGCTTACCGACAGCCAGTCCATCCGCGACGTGATCCTCTTCCCGCTGCAGCGGCCGACCGAGCGGTTGGCGACTTCTGAGACACAGGCAACCGAAGAGGCCTGATGTACAAGCTGTTCCTCTCTCTGCGCTACCTCCGCAAGAGGTTAATCGCCATCTTTGCCGTGGCCAGCGTGACGCTGTGCGTGTTCATGGTGCTGGTGGTCATCAGCGTCATGGGTGGTTTCCTGGAGATGGTCAAAGAGAGGTCCCGCGGTCTGCTCAGCGACATAGTGATAGACAACGCCTCGCTGCAGGGTTTTCCGTATTACCAGGAGCTCATCGACGCTCTGTACAGCGAGATGCCCGACACGGTCATCAAGGCCACGCCGGTCATCTATAACTACGGCGTGCTGAGGGTCAAAAAAACCAACTACACCAAGCCGGTCAAGGTCGTTGGCATTCAACTGGAGGAATACCAGCAGGTCAACGACTTCGCCAACAGCCTGTACTACGATCGCTACTACCCGGGAACAACCTCGCTGGGCCTGCAGCGCCAGCCGCTGGCCGGCGTGGACCAGCGCGGCAACCCGCGCCTGCCGCCGGAGTTCGAGCAGGCCCACCAGCGCTGGTTGGACAGCAACCCGGACCCGGACAAGGTGGCCGAGTACAACGAGCGACCCTTCTCATCCGGGCCAGGTTCGCGCGTATTCGAACAGACTTTCGGCCCACCGTCATACGTGGCCGGCGAAGAGGAGGAACTCCACGGCGTCATCATCGGCTGCGACCTTATCAACGAACGGACCAAGACCGGCAACTACGACCGGTACTACCCGCTGGGCGCGGAGATGCTGCTGACCCTACTGCCCATTACGCCCAAAGGAACGCTCAGCGCTGAAGGGGCCATCACCCGGGTGCTGCGCTATGCAGACGATTCGCGCACCGGGGTGTTCGAGATAGACAGCACCAGCGTCTACATCGACTTCGACCTCATGCAGCGGATTCTGCGCATGGACCGGCAGGAGCGCGTGGACGGCAGCTTCGTGCCTGCCCGGGCATCGCAGGTGCTCGTGCGCCTGGCGGACGGCGTGGATTCCCGGGCCGCCAGGACCAGGATCGAGCAGTTCTGGAAGGTCGACACGCTGTGGCGGGCCGACCTGGATGGCGGCGGCGCCGAACGCGTGTTCGTGCCGGGCCTGCCCGATCCGGACAGCGTTCAGCCCTACGGCATCCTGGGCCTCAAGCTGCACCGGGCAGGCGAAAAGCTGTATTGGGCGGACCAGAGTGGGGAAGCTCTGCGTGCCAATCTGGACGGCAGTGGAGTCGAGTTGGTAAGCGCCGAGGATCTGCCGCAGTTTGAGGAAGGTGACTGGAATGTGGCAGAGGAGTACACCTACCGCGTGAACATCAACGGGCAGATTGAGCGCCTCTCCGTGCCTGGCACGGATGCCCAGGTTCTGGCAGCTACACGGCGGGTGCCGATCGGCGGATTCGCCGTGGATGGTGACGCAAAGAAGATCTACTGGATACAGCGCGGATTTCTTCACGACCTGGAGATTGAGCCCTTCTCCGATGAGTGGATGTTCCTGGACAAGGTAACCGTCGAGACCTGGCAGGAACGGCAGAGGCCGTTCATCAACGCCGTCGAGAAGGAGAAGGTGTTGGTGGTCAGCCTGTTCTGCGTGGTCAGCGTGGTGGCGGTGGTGCTGATCGGCTGCATCTTCTACATGGTCGTGGAGAAGAAGACTCGCGACGTTGGCATCATCAAGAGCCTGGGCGCCTCCAGCAGTGGGGTGGCGACTATCTTCCTGATGTACGGCGCGGCAGTCGGCGTGGTCGGCTCGATCCTGGGCACCATCGGCGGCGTGATTTTCGTCCGTTACATCAACGAGATACAGGACGCGTTAACCAAGCTGAATCCGAACCTGCAGGTCTGGAGCCCGGACGTCTACACCTTCGATCGGATTCCGAACGTGGTCGATTCCGGGGAGGCCACCATTATCGTGGTTGTAGCGATCTTCGCCTCAATGCTGGGGGCGCTGATCCCGGCCCTGTTGGCCGCCCGGGTCTGGCCGGTGGATGCCCTGCGCTATGAGTAAGCCGCTGCTCAAAGCAACGCAGGTCGCCAAGACCTACTACATGGGCAACAACCCGGTGCGCGTGCTGCGCGGCGCCTCGATGGAGGTGCGGGAAGGTGAGTTCGTCGCCATCACCGGGGCCAGCGGCAGCGGCAAGAGCACGCTGCTGCACATCCTGGGCGCTCTGGACCTGCCGGATAAGGGGATGGTCTGTTACGGCGAGCAGAACGTGTTCGCCCAGAGTGCGCGAGCCCGCGAGCGCTGGCGCAACACCTGCATCGGCTTCGTGTTTCAGTTCTATCACTTGCTGCCGGAGTTGAACGTCTTCGAGAACATCCTCTTGCCCCGGATG
>JANQGB010000160.1 GCA_028277545.1 Phycisphaerae bacterium
GACGAGGACGGGCAGCCAGCGGTGGAGACCGTAGATGGCGATGCGGTTGCCCTTTCGCCCGACGGCTCCATCGATCGCATCCAGATTGCCCCGGACAACTTCTACCACTGCGGATGCAGTTCGCGACAACCGCTCGGCGGCCGATGTGGAGAGCGCGGCTGTGGCCGGGTCTCGTGCGCGGCACACGCCGGCAACTGCTTGCGTTGTCAAAAACCAGTGTGCTTGGAGCACTCCACCTGGCTGCGGACGAGCGGAGACGAGGGCTCCACGCGACTCTGTGGCCAATGCCACGAGGCGATCAGTCGGCGACAGCGCCAGCAGAAGGCGATCAGGTTCCTGCTCAAGCCCTTTGTCGACTTCGACGGAGGCGACCAGTGACGGATCAGAGGGATCAATCCGGCAATGACTCGGCGCTCTTCCGGGACATCGTGTGGGGCGTTGAACACGACGCGTTCGAGGGTGAATTAGAGCGGCGCTCCTTGCGGGCGTGGTCGCTCCGCGCGGCCAAGCCCTGGATCTGTGACGTCCTTAAGAACACGGTTCGGTCGTTGCGTACGAAGGAGGCCTTTGGAGAACTCATCCCCTATCGCAAGCCGCGTGTTCGCGGTGGGAATCTGCTGCTGGGGCAGGACGCAGACGGCGATCCGGTCCGCATGGCGCTACAGTGGCTCGCGGCGGGGTTGCTCATGTTGGCCAACACCGGTGGCGGGAAATCCACGTTGTTGACGCTGCTCGCCGTGCAGGTCGCTACGTCGAAGTGCCGCGTCTGGATCACTGATCTCTACAAGACACAGATGCGTCATCTGCGGGCGGCGCTCACCCGCGTAGGCGTGCCCGTCGTTGTTCTCCGTCCCCAGGACTGGAAGTTCAATCCCCTGCAAGCCGGTCCGCGGGATCCGCGAGCGCACCTTTCGGCCGCCAACGACTCCCTGGCCCGGACGCTTGGTCTTCAGTCCCGCTCCCGGACCATCCTGCGTCAGGGAGGCCACGAGCTCTACCGGCGCTTCGGTGTCTGGGATGGGCGGACCGATGCCTGGCCCTGCCTGTTCGATCTGCATGAGTGGGTTCGCACTCAGCCCAATCTCAACGCCGCCGCCCGAGAGGCGATCCTCGACCGGTTAGGCGCCCTGTTGACAGCGATGATGCCGCGTTGCGCCGCCTACCGGCGGGCGTGGGACCCGGTAGAACTGGCGAACCATTCCATCGTCTTCGAGATGCGTGGCACGTCCGAGACCGACAAGTCGGTGCGGCTCCAGAGCTGTCTTTGGGCGATGCTCCAGCATGCGGTGGAACAGGGAGCGGTCAACGCACCCCTACGGTTGTGGGTATGTTTTGAGGACGCCCAGCGCTACTTCCAGGAACGTACTGGTGGCGACGGCGCAGAGATCGCGCCCATGGACGAACTGGCCGGGGTTGTCCGCGGTGCGGGTATTGGCCTGTGTCTGACCGCCCAGACCACGCACGGACTATCGCGTTCGTTGATCCCCAATATGGCCACCAAGTTGGCCGGCCGACTGGGCAGCCAGGAGGACTGGCAGCGTATGGCCGCGGAACTGGCCATGGACGCCCGACAGTTGGCCTGGGCCCGCCGACACCTGCAGCCCGGTCACTTCGTGGGCCAGGCTTCGGAGGGGGATTGGCGGGAGCCTTTCCTGTTACGCGTACCGAACGCTCAGTTGCCCTGTGAGGTGGACGACGCCGATGCCGCCGAGAGCGTTAAGCTGCTCGACGCGCTGCCGACCGTGCCTGCCGAAGAGTACGCCAACTGGGAGGCCCATCCGGTTCTCCGGGTCACCCCGGCGCAGGATAGTGCCAGTCCGTCCGCGCTGGACGATGCCGAACGTCGCTTCCTGGAGGTCGTGCTGGCAGACCCCGGGCGGCCCTCCAGTCACTACGCCAAGCAAACTGGTCTGAGCGGCAAGCGCGCCGCGGTCATCCGTGCGCGGCTCGTGTCACTGGGCTTGCTGCGGGAACACCAAGTCGCCACCGGCGCCCGCGGCCGAAGGGCCATCGTGCTGGAACCACTGGCCCCGGCCCGGGACGCAGTGGCCGATGCAAGGAGCTGACCCGTCATGCGAGGTGGTTTCCTGCATAACCAAGTCCTGATCGCTCCACTGGCCGCCCTCCTGGCCGAGTGGGGTT
>JANQGB010000304.1 GCA_028277545.1 Phycisphaerae bacterium
GCATACGTCACCGCAGTCGTATTCAGCCCCGACGGCGAGCGACTTGCCTCAGCGTCTGAGGATAGCACGATTCGCCTGTGGGACGTGACAACCGGCGAACCACTGGCCGCGCTGACCGGCCACGAAGGGCCAGTATACGATGTTGCGTTCAACTCCGGTGGCACTCGGCTGGCGACGGGATCCTACGATCATACGGTGCGGATTTGGAATGCCACCACCGGAGAGTCAATAAGCGTTCTCCGCGGCCACACCGACCGAGTCTATGCGGTCGCGTTCAGCCCCGTCCAGCCGTGGCTGGTATCCGGCTCTCGAGACGGGACCGTTCGGTATTGGGGTTTGCAGAACGACGCCGAATTGCCTCCGGACCTTGCTGCGTACAGTGGCGTTGGTTCGGTTGTTTTCAATACCGAAGGCACTCGACTGGCATACGGCTCCGACGCCGGTCAGGTTTCTCTGTACAATCCGGTGACCGGCCAGGAACTGCAAATTCACGGCCAGCACGACGGGCCTGTGTACTCGTTGGCCTTCAGTAGGGACGGAACGCTGATGGCCTCAGGTTCCGAGGACGGAACGGTGTGCGTGTGGAACACGGCCACTGGCGAGCGAACGCTGGCTCTGCACGGACACGTCAGACGAGTGCATTCTGTTACGTTCAGTCCGGACGGCACACGCTTGGCATCGGGGGCACGCGACGGCCAGGCACGCGTGTGGGACATCAGGACCGGCGAGCCCGTACTCGCCCTGCGCGCACCGGCGGAAAGTGTGCGCTCCGTTGCGTTCAGCCCGGACGGCACGCGCCTGGCGGGCGCCGTGGGCAGGTCCGTCTATATCTGGGACGCAGTGCCCGCGCGAGATCGATTTCGCCAACGTCAGGACAGGCTGTTGGCACTGGCTCAGATCCAGCCGCTGGTTACCGATTTGATCGAGGAGTTGCGCGGCGTTGAGCCGGCCGCACTGCGTATGACCCGCGCGGCCGAGCGATTGCGTCGGCATCCATCACTTACCGGGCGGCAACGCCAAGCAGCTCTGGACCTTGTGGCCATACACGCGCCCGCAGGAGTTGGTGTCGAACGGAGGTAACGCGGGCGCAGTAGTGGCGAGGGTGCTCCCGCTCGCACCCGGTCGGCCGCTGTCAGAGCGTCGGTTGGGGGAAGCTTTTGACGAAGGCCGCCCGAACCCGTTGGTCGGTCAGGAACTCCAGCAGGTCGTGGCCGGTGATGGCGATTGGATTCAACCCTGCCTGCTCGATCGCGTCGGAGTACTCCAGGGCCCGACTGATTACTGTACGCATGTGGGCGCAGTGGCAGGCTTCGTTCAGCCAGTTACGGGCGTTCTCAACGTCGCTGGGTCCGGCCATTCTCTGTTCGCTCCCTTCGCTCACGCCGAGCTGCCGCTCGATTTTCTTGCGCTTGGCGACCTCGGGACACCCCCATCCGTCAGTCATGTCGACAACTCCCTCAAACACGACGGCGCCGGAACGCCGTTGGCGAGCCGCATGCCCTTACCTGCCCGGACGTCCGCGCGAGCCGAAGCCCGCTGCTCGATCCAATGGCAACGATCCTGCGATATCATGTTAGTCAATCGGCCCGCCTTGTGCCACGCTACTCGTCATCCCCGGCGGGGAACGCTCGTGCCATGCCGTTCAGGTAATGCAACTGGCCGCCCACCCCGAGCCGGTCAAGGAGTACATCCGCAGCC
>JANQGB010000318.1 GCA_028277545.1 Phycisphaerae bacterium
GTGGCCTCGAAGGGCGGGCGACCCGTCGCCAGGTGATACAGCGTCCCCCCCAGGGCATAGAGGTCCGCACGCGTATCCACCGCGCTCTCGGTATCGAACTGCTCGGGCGGCATGTAGTTCGGCGTACCCAGCCACTGGCCCGCCCGTGTGACAGACAGCGACGCCGGGGTATTGCGAATCTTCACCAGGCCGAGGTCCATGATCTTGACCACGCCGTCCGGACGCATCATCAGGTTGCCCGGCTTGATGTCCCGGTGGACCAGTTGCACATCGTGAATGGCGGTCAGGCCAGCGGCCGCCTGCAAGCCGACCTGGACCACCTGTGTCCAGTCCAGAGCGTCGATCTCGTGCAGTACCTCGCGGAGGTTCATGCCCTCGATGTGCTCCATCACGAAGTACCAGCGCCCTTCCACGCAATCGCAATCGAGCACGCGGGCCACGTTGACGTGATTGACACGCACACCGGCCCGGGCCTCGTTCTGCAGACGGGCTATGGCCACTTCCGCCCACTCGTCGTCTTCGATAGCCAGAACTTTGATCACGCAAAGCTGATCGAGATGCCGGTGCCGGGCGAGCAGGATCTTGCCCTGCGCTCCCGAGCCCAGGATGCGCACGAACTCGTACCGTTCGGCATCGATACCGGGCCAGCGGTCGGTAACCGTCTCGTCCTCACGGTGGTTCTCGCCCCAGCGCTCGTCGCGACCGATCGGTTTGGACAAGGGGTAGACCTGGCGGCAGTCGAGGCAGCGGACCACGCACGCAGTCAGGTTACTGTGACTGCGCCCGCAATGGGGGCAAATCCAGTCCGAACTGTCCATGGCTGGCGTCCCTGCAGGACTCCGCTACGCTGCGTCGAGCGAGCCGTCCGCCCCCCACGCCAGAGGCGCCAGCGCCGCTCTGTTATCATCATCGGCATCATCAGCGCCGCGCCGTGACCGTTTTCAAACCGCGTAACGGCGGGTTTGCCGGTTTCGGCGGGGGCGGTTATTCTCCTGCGGTCGCGATCCGGTTGGGCGGCGTGTGTCCGTCACCGGTATAGTGGCGGACCGTGTCTGGACCGATCCAATGAAGATGCACGTCGCGTTGATTGTCACCACTGTGGCCCTATGCACGCCCGCGGCCCTGGCTGAGGACGCCGGTCGTATCATACTGGAAGGTGGCCAGGTAGTCGAAGGCCCCATCCTGGCCGAGAATTCCGAGAGGGTAGTAATAGACCTGGGTTACACCGTGCTGAGCATTCCGCGCACAGCGGTCCGCCAGATCGTTCGCCCCGAGCAGCCGGCGGGCACCGCAGCTCAGGCCAGCAACGAGAGGGTCACCGACGACCTTTACAGCGTCGGCGATCTCCCACAGCGCCCGGTGAAACAGCATGCCGAGGTATGGGGCGAAGGCGTGGTCATGGTCAAGTCGCCCGGCGGCCTGGGCAGCGGGTTCATCATCCGCGAAGACGGCTACGTTATCACCAACTTCCACGTAATCGAGAACGAAACCCAGATCACGGTCAGCATCTTCGTCAAGGAAGCCGGCGCGTTTCGCCGGCACAAGATCGAGGACGTCCGCATCGTGGCGGTCAGTCCTTTCATCGACCTGGCCCTGCTCAAGTTCGATCCGCCCGAAGGCATGAACCCGCGCAAGCTCTACTTGGGTGAGGCCCGCGAGGTGAACGAAGGTGACCGGGTCTTCGCCATAGGCAATCCCTTGGGTCTCGAGCGGACCGTGTCCGAGGGGATCGTAAGCGAGAAGAACCGCGCCGAAGAGGGTCTGACCTACATTCAGACCACCACCCAGATCAACCCGGGCAACAGCGGAGGCCCGCTGTTCAACAGCCGGGGCGAGGTCATCGGCGTGACCAACATGGGCTACACCTTCGCCGAGGGTCTCAACTTCGCTATCCCCGCCCGCTACGTAATAGACTTTCTGAAAAATCGCGACGCCTACGCCTACGACCAGGACAATCCCAACAGCGGATACCAGTACCTGGACCCGCCAGCCCGACTGGACCCCGACCCGCCGGCCCGCCTTCTGCCGGGAGTGACAACGGACCGGCCCTCCGCCAAGAAGAAAGAGGGTGCCAGCTAGTGCTCAGCGAGACACCCTACTGACGCGCCGACCCGCCCGGCCAGTGCCGGATGGGCGAGTTTGAGAGCCACGAAGTCAGCCGATCGTCCTACGATCGCAACCAGCGCCGGAACCGGCGTCCAAAGGAGACCATCATGAAGAAGCGTACGTGTCTGAGCCTGGCCGGCCTGTGGTTCGTCTCGAGCCTGGTCCTAACGCCGGTGGCGGCAGACGAAGCGGTCGATCCGACGACCTGGGCGCCGAAGGATGCCCTGTTCTTTGTCGGTGCCGCTAACTGCCAGCAGGTGGCCGAGTCCTTCAAGAAGACTTCCTCCTACCGGGCGGCCACCGATCCGCAACTCGAAGACGTGTTCGCAGAGATGTTGGAGTTCCTAGAGCAGGGACTCCAGAACGTCGTCGAGGAGTTGGGCCTGGATGGTCTCGACGAGCTCAAGGTGTATCCCCAG
>JANQGB010000353.1 GCA_028277545.1 Phycisphaerae bacterium
ACCCGGAAGTTGACCCCGCGACCGGCACGTGCTACTGGTTCGGTACGGACAAGTGGGGTGGACATCCCAGGGAGACTCTGCCATGAAAACGCCTGCAGCCTTGCTAGCCTTATCGGCCATGATCAGTAGCCTGGCTGCCGCCAGCGAGCCGGCGGTGACCGCTTCCTCCGAGCGCCAGCAACTCAAACCCGCCGCCGGTGGCCGCCTGATTGTCCGCATTGACGATGCCGGATTCTGCCACGGCGCTAACATGGGCCTCAAGCGGATTCTGGAGGAGGGCACCTGTACCGCGGTCTCGGTTATCGTCAACACGCCCTGGCTTGACGAGGCCGTGCAGATTCTGCACGACCACCCGGAGGTCAGCGTCGGCGTGCACCTGACCCTCAACAGCGAATGGAACGAATACCGCTGGGGCCCCGTAGCGCCCTACACCGAGGTGCCCTCGCTGGTAGATGACTACGGCAAATTCTTCGGATCGCGCCGTGACTTGATAGCCAACAATCCCAAAGTCGAGGAGGTGGAGACGGAACTCCGCGCCCAGATCGCACTGGCGCTCCGCAAGGGCCTGCGTATCTCCTACCTCGACTACCACATGGGTGCGGCCGTATCGACGCGGGAGTTTCAGGAGGTCGTCGAGAAGTTGGCCCGCGAACACGACCTCGGCATTTCCCAGTATTTCGGCGAGACCTACGTCCCCACGGTCTATCGCGACCCACCGGACGAGAAACTGAAAGCGGCCATCCAGATAATAGAGAGCATGCAGGAGCCCAAGCTGTATCTGTTCGTTGCGCATCAAGGAACGAACACTCCGGAAATGGCCGCCATGACCGACCGCAACCCAACCGGTGTCAAGAACATGGCTCAGCACCGCCAGGCGGAGACCGACCTGCTCTGCTGCCCCTCCTTCCGCGACGCCGTGCAACGTCAGGGCCTGAAGCTGGTAGGTTACCAGGATCTCAAGGCAGAGGGCCTGGACAAGATGAAACGCCCCTGGCTGGCCGACCCCTACGGCAGCGTACTAGAACGCACCACGCCAGCCACTGCGCCCAACTGATGGCGGCGCCCTGCGTCCGTATCCCGGTACTGGCCGAGTGAGCGGCGGATGCTTAAGGGCCGCTAAACTATCGCCCCGACCGGGGCGCAGGCACATAGCCACGAGTGGAGCGCAGCGCAACTCGTGGGTAGGAAGGGCGTCTATGAACCGATGTGCCCCGAAGGGTCACAGGATAGCAGTTGGCGAGGCGTTGTAGCGGAGACGCGCTCCGTCTTCAGGCACGGGGGCCGCCAAATGCGAGCAGATTGAAGAACCCTCGTCCCCGATTAGAGTCGTCGCTGATACAGGATACGTATGTCAACTGGCAACGTGTCGGGCACTCGGGCGCCGCTTGGCTAAGCCGAACCTCGGCGTGTCAGGATCAGGCGGTCGCCGTGGCCACCCTCGTAATACGCGACTCCCTGTTTCTCGAAGTAGATTATGGTTTCGACGGTCTGGCCTACAACGGCATCGAGTGCATCGGTGAGAGGGACATACCTGCCGTCAATCTCGGGCAGGAGACTATAAGCCCAACACTCACCGCTAACGCCCCTTTCCGTCAGAAGCCTTAGAACGGCGTCTGCGTGTTGCTCACTACCGGGGATGCGGTGGACGCATTCGTCTGCGAAGCTCTCGGGGACGTGCAGAAAGTCGTGGTTCAGTTCACTTTGTCGTTTCTCGCTGCTGGCCAGAAACAGCATCCTGGCTTTCCGGTGTTTAGCAGCGAAGTCGTTGACGATTCTGGTCCACATACCGGGGCTCCACTGAGACGATACCTGGGCCACCCGAGCCTGTCCACCAAACCGCTTCTTGTGGCGCTATAACGGGGACCCGGCCCGGCTCTCTGTTATCGCAGTTCACGGTGTTTCGGGCCGCGAATCAGCGTCGTGCCCGTTGCCACCTGCCGAGGCTCATGAGAATTGCGCCTGCCACCGCGTTGTGCTCACGGAACCGGCGAGCCAACCGGCCAACTACCCGCTACCCGGGCCAGCTTTGGTCGAGGCGGTGACACTGACGAGTTGCGTGCCCGTACACACAACTTGGTCGTCAGGCCTCATCCAGCACGCATTTGCGGTATTGCGCCGCTCGCAACCCTTGGCGAGCACTGTGGACGCGCTGGATCCGCTCGGTGCGGCGGTTGTGCACGATGAGGTGGGGCTCGCCCCGGTCGGCGCGCCGGTCGGTCAGGGCGTCGAACAGTCTGCCAAGGGTCTG
>JANQGB010000855.1 GCA_028277545.1 Phycisphaerae bacterium
TGTCCCGGGAGTCGTTGTGGTATGGAGGGCAACCGGTCGTGGCAGAGGGCTGTGACCACCGGTGAGTGAGAAGCATGGAACCCGACGACAAGATTTGTTACTGCTACGACGTTTCGCTGCGCAAGCTGGCCAACTTCTCCCGCCGGGAGCGCCCCAAGCGTGCCTCCCGTATGAGCGAGTGCCTGGGAGCCGGCACCGGTTGCGGCTGGTGCGTGCCGTTCCTGGCCAAGATCGCCGAAGACCCCGACGGGTTCGAGGCGGACGGAATGGACCCTGGCGAATACGCCGCCCGTCGGCAGGCCTACATCAAGTCTGGTGAACCGAAGAACAAGTTCTGACGATCGCGGCGGGGCGTCACACCGGTCGGCCCGCGCATCCTGCGTTGCCTGCCAGGGCGGAGCAGCCGCCCGGTCTCACACCGACAGGTCGGCACCGCGCCCCAATGAGCGGCGGTAACGGCGGCGGATCGGCGTCACATGTTCCTTGATGAAGGACGATACCTGCTGCGGGGCACGGCCGACGTAATCCTTGGGGTTGAGCACTGCCCGAAGATCGACCTCGGCGAAGGCCGGATCGCCGGCTAGACGGTCCATGAGGTCGTTGGCCCGCCCGTGCTGTTTGACCTCTGCTGCCGCGGCGTGGGAGTGGGTACGGATGCGCTCGTGCAATTCCTGCCGATCGCCACCGGCCGCAACGCCCGCCATCAGGATGTTCTCGCTGGCGATGAAGGGCAGTTCGGCCGCTACGCGGGCGGCGATCACCTTGGGATATACCACCAGGCCCCGGGCGACGTTGGTTACGATGCGCAGCATGCCGTCGGTCGCCAGAAACGCTTCCGAGACCGACAGGCGTTTGTTGGCCGAGTCGTCCAGTGTTCGTTCGAACCACTGCTCCGCAGCCGTCTGCAGCGGCGAGTTGGCCAGTGACAACACGAAGCGAGCCAGGCCAGTGGCTCTCTCACAGCGCATCGGGTTTCGCTTGTAGGCCATGGCGCTGGAGCCTACCTGGGATTTCTCGAAGGGCTCCTCGACTTCCTTCAGGTTGCAGAGCAGTCTCATGTCATTGGCGAACTTGTGCACGCTAGTGGCGATACCGGCCAGCGCTGACACGAACTGGGCGTCGACCTTGCGGGAGTAGGTCTGCCCGGTGATTGGCTCGACGCGGGAGAACCCGAACTCGCGGGCAATGCCTGCCTCCAGCCGATCGATCTTCGTCTCGTTGCCGTCGAACAGCTTCATGAAGCTGGCCTGCGTTCCTGTCGTGCCCTTGAGACCGCGAAACCTCTGACGTTCCAGGCGGGTCTCGATCTCCTCCAGGTCCCGGACGAAGTCGTAACACCACAACGCGGCCCGCTTGCCTACGGTGGTCAACTGGGCCGGCTGGAAGTGGGTGAAACCCAGCGTGGGCAGCGCCCGACGCTGTTGGGCGAACCTGGCCAGGGCGTCGATCGTATTGACCAGCCAGTCGCGGAGCAGGGAAGTGGCCTCGCGCATGATGATCAGGTCGGCGTTGTCGACGATGTACGCGCTGGTGGCGCCGAGGTGGAGGATTCCCCGGGCTTGGGGAGCGCGGTCGGCGAAGGCGTGCAGGTGGGCCATGACATCGTGCCGCAGCTTCTTCTCGTAGCGGGCGGCCGCGCGGAAGTCGATCTGGTCGATCGCCTTGCGGAGCTGATTGATCTGAGTCGCGGAAATGTCCAGTCCGGCCCGCTTCTGGCCCTCCGCCAGGGCGATCCACAGGCGGCGCCACACCGTTATGCGGTACCGCGCGCCCCAGAGCCTGGCCATTTCCTTGGATGCGTTGCGTGCGACAAGCGGACTCTCGTACCGATCGGAGCTGTCGGCCATGGTCGGGTATCCCTCCCCGCGGCTCCGGCAGGCCGGGCCGCTAACCCTTGTCCTGAACGTTGGTTGCAGCGTATCATGCCGGCGGGCCGCCGCCAAGTCGGCGGCCGGCAGAATTGAGCCGGGCTGCATTATTCGTCGTGATGCAGCCGATGAGGGACGGGACACGATCGTGGATTACGTGGATTAACGAGTGTCGGCGAGGCGGGACCGTCCCGCCCGCCATAGTCGTATTGACAGGCAATAGAGGGTTGCAATGCGCAGAACCGTGATGGGCATCGTGGCAGGACTGTTCTGGGGCTTGGTCGCCGTGGGCTGCATACGAACCGAACCGACCGGCTCGTTGCATCTTGATGTTGACGCTGGAGAGGATGTTGAGATTCAGCAGGGCGAAGTACTGACGCTGCAGGCCACCGTGGCGGGGCGTGGCGACGGCGTGTCGTATCGCTGGAATTTCGAGAGCGGTCCGGACGTGGAGATCGCCGACCAGACCGGCGCCGAGGCCGAATTCGGCCCGTTCGACACGGAGGGGGAGTACAAGTTCCGCGTCGTGGCGTCGACGGCCGCCGGGGACTTCGGACAGGATTTCGTCATCGTCACGGTGAGCCCATCCTCTGACCTTTGCGCCGGCGTTACCTGTGACGACGGCCAGGAGTGCGACGCTGAGACTGGTGAGTGCCAGGACGTGGATCCGTGCGCCGACGTCGTGTGCGACGACGGGCAGATCTGCAATCCGGCCACCGGCGAGTGTCGGGACGAGGACGAGGATCTCTGTGCCGACGTGGTCTGCGAAGACAATCAGTTTTGTGACGAGCTGACCGGATTGTGCGAAGACGTCGATCTCTGTGCCGACGTGGCCTGTGACAGCGGGCAGACCTGTGATCCGGAGACCGGCGAGTGCCGCGAGGAAGTTAACCTCTGTGAGGGCGTTGTCTGCGAGGAGGACGAGTTGTGTGTTCCTGCCACGGGTGAGTGTGAGCCGGTGTCGGACGTGATCCTGCCCAGTGGTGTCGTGGCCAACGCCCCGGGCACGCTGAGTGTCGATGACACCGGCACGCTGAGCGCCAACAACCCGCCGGCGGGCTTCGACGGCACGTACAACTGGGTCCTGGTCAGCGGCGAGGCCACCATCGAGGACACCACCGCCCGCGAGACCAGCATAGAGGCTGACAGCACGGGAACGGTCACCGTGCAGGTGAACATGGCGGTGGATGTCAATGGCGAAAGCCAGCTCTTCAGTGACACTACCACCATAGAGGTGGTCAGTTCCAGCACGCTTCGCACGCGGATCGCCGGCCCGTCAGACACAATTGCCGGGGACGCCGTCGCCCTTAGTGCCAACATACAGGCGCTGCCTACGGGCGGCGGGGCCAGCTTCACCTGGGAAGTGCTCCAGGGCGAGGGCACCTTCGACCCGCCGCAGGGTGGCAGGCAGGTCACCTTCACGCCCACCACTGACGGCGAGGTGATAGTGCAGATCAACGGGTCGGTTTCCGGCGGCAGCACGATGATCTCAGACCAGCACAAGCTGGTGGTCTATCCGGATCTGACCATCGACCTCGAAGCAATCGCGGAGAACCTCGTCGTCTTGGATGAGTCGACAGCGCTGGAACTCACCGCCACGAATTTCGATGACGCCGACGTGCTGTACGCCTGGCAGGTAGTTTCGGGGATGGACGTTGAGCTCGCCGACGAAGCCACGCGCACGCCGGACGTGACGGCCCGCGAGACGGGGACGGCAGAACTGGAAGTCACTGCCGCCGCCAACGTCGATGGCCTGCGCCGGACCGGCAGGGCGACGCTCTTCGTCACTTCGGTGGCCGACCTGACCCCGCAGGTGGTGGTCGAGGTGGAAGGATTCGGTCAGATCCCCATCGAGTTGAGCGGGGCGGACGCGCCCATCACCGTGGCCAACTTCCTGCACTACGTGGACGACGGCCACTACGATGGGCAGCTGTTCCACCGCGTGGTGCCGGACTTCGTCATTCAGGCCGGTGGCTTCCGCCCGGACGGCGACGGTGGCAGGGTCGCGGTCGAGTCGCGCGACCCGATTCCCAACGAGGCGGACAACGGGCGGTCCAACCTCCGCTCCACGGTCGCCATGGCCCTGCTCTCCAACCAACCGGAGTCCGGCGATCAGGGCTGGTTCGTCAATCTCGTCGACGACAACGTATTTCTGGACGAAATGCAGCACACCGTCTTCGGCGACGTTGTGGGCGAGGGCATGGAGGTAGTGGATGCCATCGCCGGCGTGGAGGTGCAAAACGAGCAGCCCGCGGAGCAGATTGTGATCGGCTCGGTCCGCCGTAGCGAGGGCCCGTAGGCTGCCCAGATGCGAGGCGCGCCTCGGTCAGCCTGTGAGTTTTTCGCGCGTAAGGTCTTTTCCTTTCTGGACCTACAAATTTGACCGACCTATAAGACTGTGGTATACTTGCAGGGCTACCTAGTGACGCAATCGGGTAGTTTCACGGAAGGTCCGGGGGCGTCCACCCCTTAAG
>JANQGB010000611.1 GCA_028277545.1 Phycisphaerae bacterium
CGCTCGAGATCTGATCACCGTGCCCGTGCCCGACGGCCAACGGGTCTCGATCGACACGCCCGACTTGACGCCGCCGGTGTATCGAGGTCCCTCCAGCGAACTGACTGGCTTCCTGCTGCATAACGTAACGGAACAGGAATTCAACAACATCGCGGTGCGTTTCATTCAGACCGCCAGGCAACTGTTCGACCGGGGAGACCCCGCCTTCGACCGTACTTCGCCGGATTACTATGCCCTGCTGGCCCAGCGTGAGGTTGCCCGGTTGCGGGAGGCAGTCCGTAGCAACGCGGAGGCCGCCCGGCGCGAAACGGAGGTGCGGGGCCGGGTGGCCCAGGCTCTTGGCCTGACGACTGATACCGCCGGCACCTACACCGGCGAGGCGGAGTGGTTGAAGGAGTCCCGCCGGTTCAGCTACATCGTCAAGGAGGGCCGGTTCATCGAGCGGCTCGATCCGCTGGTGCACCGGATCAACGAGGAGATGAAGATCGCCGGCTTCGCCCCGCCGTCAGAGCTGGACACGCCGGGTATCTACTACGACGCCGAGATTGGCGACGTCGAGATCGTTCTGCCCAAGCCGATGCTGAGCGAGTTCCTCGAGCATGCGGACTCGTTCGAGCGGCGCATGGCGGAGGATGCCCTGATCAGCATAGAGGCTGTCCGCCTGACCGATCGCGACATTCTGTCCGGCGTGCTGGCCTCCCGGCTGAACGCCCAGATACAGGGCGTGCACGATCCCGAGACGGGGTTCTCCAACCGGACCGTCCTGCGCGAGGTCGGACTCAACTCGCTACTGGCCGTCGCCAACCAGAACCTGCAGACCCGTACGCTGGAGGGCGTCGCATCGGGCGCCCTGCCTGAAGGCGTTCAGGCGGTGCAGATAGCTCCGCCGACGTTGCCTCCCATCCAGTTCGGACAGGAGGTCACCACGGTGGGCAGCACCTTTGCCGTGGGCGCGGATCCGATCTTCTTTGACGGGCGCGAACAGGTATACGGCTTCAGCTACCTGGGGCCGGACGGCATAGCCCATACGCTGAACCTGGAGGTAGCGGACAGTCTGCGTGAGACCTGGGAGCGCATCGAGCGCAACCTGATCGTGCACAAGATCAAGAAGACCGACACGTTGACGCCCTTCACCGTGCCAGTCGGGCCCGACACCAAGACCTACAACGGTATCGCGGCCTTGATCTCCCAGGAGAACCAGCAACTGGTGGTGGCCACCGGAACCGGCGCCCTCAGCGAGATCAGTGCCACGGCGGGCACCTGGCTGGTCATCGAGGATTTCGAGATCACCCCGATCCCTGGTTCATCCACCACGCTGACCGAGGAGGAGCAGCAGGGGATCGAAGCCAAGGTGTTGCTGACCATGTTCCTGCGCGATCCGCAGACCAGCGCGGACTTCAAGCGCCGGCTGCTACAGATGGAGACTACCGAGCAGCTCAACAGCCTGCTGCTGACCCACCTGGCCGGGCAGCGGCTCGTGCCCATACGTTCCGGGCGCCAGTCGCGGTCCTACGGGATGATCTTCGACGAACGTCACAAGCGGGTGCTCTTCGACGAACGGGTGGAGAAGAAAGAACGCAACTCGGTCATTACGCTGACTTTCTATTCCAGCCAGGGCAACATCATACAAACGCCCGCCACGACCCAACTGGGCGACGCCAACGACCTCACTTCCTTTACCACCGAGCTGCGGCCCAACGTGGTCACGCCGATCTCGTCGTTCTTCACCAAGGGCGGCAGTGGCACTACGGGGTCGTCGGTGCTGGTGGGCACGGACAAGGGCGAGCAGACCGATCAGTCCAAGACCATGACCCACTTGGTCATAAGGGCGCGGTTTCCGACCATAAGACGTGAAGACGCGGACCGTTACGAGGGGAGGTTTACCGGTTACTTTGAACTGCCCATCAAGCGCCAGCCGGGCAGCCAGGTGGACCTGCCGTTTCTGTCCAGCTCGGAGCATCCGGCGGAGCGGCTGGCCAAGCTGCGCGTCGGCCTGATGTTCCCGGTACTGGACCGCGAGCGCATCAGAGCCCCGTTCGCCCGGTTCAACCCCCAGAGATTCCCCGGCGACGTCCCCCGCGAAGCGTGGGAGACGGCCACTACCCGCCTGTTGCTGATCCGCAAGATCATTGGCGACTCCCCCGGCGCGAATGACCTGCTGGCCTCTGATTACGCCAAGCGGTTCATACTGGAGGTACGCTCTCTGCTGGAATACGACGAGGACTTCTTCAACTCACCGAACTTCGCCTTGCGCAACATGACCCAGTGGAACAACCCGGATCGGATCGTCCTGGCCCTGAACAACAGCCCGGGCCGCTTTGCCCTCGAGCGGCTGGTCGCACTGCTGGACGACCTGGGCGCGCAACTGGTTCCTGATGACTACGAGAACAACTACCTGGCGATCTCTCCGCCGTCTGGATGGAGCCCGCGGAAGATCTACCCGCTGTCGGCGCAAGAGGTCCGCGCTCTGCGGCGCGACGTTGCCGCCCACTACCTGCGCTTCCAGGAAGTCTACGGTGACGCTTTCTGGGAGGCGGTGTCGATGATGCTGCATCTGGGCACCTACCGGACGAAAAGTACGGGCGAACTGCTGAATGGACCGTTCCGGGGCTACCGCGACCTGGTGGTTTTCGATCGCGTAGCGGACGTGCTCTCCAGCCCGAAGCTGTACAAGGAGGCTCACGAAGCCTTCCTGTTCCTCAAGAGCGGCGGATACAAGGGTAAGCTGTTCGAGAAGTCCACGCTTAGCCCGCAACACCTGCCCGCTGCGCAGCGCAAGGCGATTTACCGCGGGCGCGATATCCTGGTGGTTGCGGAGCGTACGGAGCGCAGCTACCGGTGAACCCCGGTGACGTCGCCGCGTGGCGACCGACACCGAAGAGACCGCGGGCTTGCGCCGCGGTATAACGTCCCTGGCTGTCGGGCCCCGGCGTGAGGGCCCCTGTTCGCGATTGCTGATGAAGGAGAAGACTCTTGGTAGCCCTTGATTTTTTGTTCGGTGTGATCATCTCGTTGCTGACGATCCCGGGGATCTTTGATTTCATGTTCGACGGCCTCGCCCAGTTCGGCGGCTAACGGCCCCTCATCGAAAGGGTGTCAGCCACCTGCGGCGGGGCGCAGGGGGCGGCGCACCCGGCGCCTTGGCCACGCTAAGTAACCGGCCTGACAGGTTACAGCCGGCGGTCCGGTCGAGCTGGAGGCGGCTGAGCGGGCCGCGTCCGGCGCGCAGGGGAGCAATCGGAAGATGGCTTACACATCGGGACGTGTCCGTCACTTTGGCACGGCAGCAGTTGTGCTGGCTGCGATGATCATTGCGGCCAGCGGTTGCCGTAGTCGCCAGGACTTCCAGGGCCATATCGGCGACTCGTGTGAGACCGGGCGCGACTGCCGTTTCGAACTGGAGTGCCAGGAGCAGACCGACACCTGTCAGAACCCCAGCGAAGGCGAAATCGACGGGCTGGGCAGCGACTGCGCCACCAACAACGACTGTAGCGGCGACCTGCTCTGCCAGCCAGAGACCAGCACCTGCCAGGTCATATCGGATGGCGACGGCATCATAGGCCCCACGCTGTTGGCCGGCGCCTGCGTCGAGGACGCGGAATGCGATCAGGGCCTGGTCTGCCAGTTCGCCAGCGGAACCTGCCAGCCGCCGGGAGGGGAAGACCTCGAAGGGATCGGGGCAAGCTGCATCACTAACGGCGACTGTCCCGGCGGGTTAATCTGCCAGGGCGCATCCAGCACTTGCCAGGTCGCCCCGCCCGGCGATGAGGAGTAACTCAGTTCCGTAGAGCCTTCGCGCGCGTCCGCGGCGGAAGGCTTGAACAGTCGCGGGAGGGGTACGCCACCGAGAGGCCAGGCGACCGGCGTTGGCGATTCGTCTTGTCGTTGGGTAGGATGATGGTTCAGGAGAGCGTCGGCCCACAATCCAGATTTGTACCGACTGATTCTGAGGCCTGGCACCATGATCAGTCTGACACCGACCAGCCCCACCCGAGCGGCGACGGCGGTCGCCGGCGTCTACGCCGTGGTCGGGGCTCTGTGGATTCTCTTCTCGGATCGGGCGTTGCTGGCCTGGTATCCCGACGCCGAGCGCATCTCGCAACTGCAGACCTTCAAGGGCTGGGCCTATGTCGCCGTGACTGCAGCCCTGGTGTTTCTACTGGTCCACCGTACCGTCAAGGCGCTGCAGACCTCGCAGGACGCCCGCCGGCAGAGCGAAC
>JANQGB010000630.1 GCA_028277545.1 Phycisphaerae bacterium
GGTTACTGGAAAGCCAGTGGGAACATCAACCCGCCATCGGTGAAGAGCGCGTTACGGCCTCGTTCCAGCTTCAGCGAGCTGTCCATGCCGACGTTGCGCTCGAACACCTCGCCGTAGTTGCCCAGCGCCTTGACGATCCGGTAGGCAAAATCATCGCTTAGGCCCAGCGCAACGCCATTGCCCGGATCGGTCCCCAGAAAGCGGCGGATACGCGGATCTTGACTTTCGAGGTAGTCGTCGATGTTCTCTTGTGTGAGCCCGAAGGCCTCTGCTGCGATCAGCGCCTGGATCGACCAAGTAACGATGTCGAGCCACTGGTCGTCACCATGCCGGACCGCCGGGGTCAGGGCATCGGCGTAGGGCGTGGCCGGGAAGATGATGTAATCATCCGAGTTGTCAGCCATGGTCGCGCGGACCGACGCTAGCGCCCCCGCATCGGTAATCAACGCATCGCAGCGGCCCGAAAAGAACGCCTGCCGCGCAGCTGTGGTGTTGTCAAAAACCACCGGCTGCAGGTCCAGCCCGTTCTTGGTCGAGACGTCGTTGACCACGACCTCGGTTGTGGACCCGGTCTGCACGCAAACTGAGGCGCCGGACATGTCTTCCACTTTCTCAATCCCCAACTTCTTCGGCATCATGAAGCCGGTGTATTCGTAGTAATTGGGAGTGGTGAAGCTGATTCCGTTGGCGTCGCGCTGTAGCGTCCAAGTCATGGTGCGCGGCAGCATGTCGATCTCCCCGGTCTGGAGCGCCGGAATGCGTTGCTGACCGGTCAGCGGCACGAAATCCACCGCATCCTTGTCGTCAAGCACGGCAACCGCCACGGCACGGCAGGTATCAATGTCAAGCCCGCGCCAGTAGCCTTTGTCGTCGGGCGCGCCGAAGCCGGGAGTACCTTGGCTCGATCCGCAGATCATCCGTCCGCGCTCCTTAACGGCTTCCAGTGTCGATTTCGCCGCGGCTGGCGCGGTGAAAGCAGTTGCTGTGCAAAGGGCAACTAAAATCTTGTTCAGTTTCATATCGCCTCCTTGTCGGTTGGGAGTTTGCCGGTTGAGCCCGTACAGACGCCAATCTCACGCCAGCTTTTCGAAGAAGCCATTGAGGTCAGCACGCAGATCTTCGGGGTCCTCCAACCCGATGTTCACACGCAGGATGGTGCGGGTGTTGCGCGGATGGGCATTCTGCCGGGCGTTCTCCACCGACATCGGCGCGATCAGACTGTGGGTACCGCCCCAGGACGCGCCGATGGAGAACACCTTCAGACCGTCGAGTGCCACATCAAGCCGCGCATTCGCCGCGTCGGGCAGTACGACGGAAAACAGGCCGCTGGATCCTGAGAAATCACGTGCCCAGAACTCATGGCCAGGGCTTGACGGCAGCGCAGGAAACAACACCTCGCCAATGCCACGTGCCTCCAAATCCCAAGCAATCTCTGTAGCCACCCGACCCACATGGGCCAACCGCACCGCCATTGTCTCAAGACCGCGCAGCACCAGCGACACCGCGTCAGGCGCCACGCCAAGTCCCAACATCCGCATGGTGTCACGCAGCCGACGGCGCAGGTCCAAATCGGCGACGGTAACAGAGCCCATCAGCAGGTCGGAATGACCACCGGGGTACTTCGTAAGCGCCTGCATCGAGAAGTCGATGCCATGCGCAAGTGGTTTGAAGAGGAGTGGCGTCGCCCACGTGTTGTCAATCCCGGACAGGATGCCTCGCGCCTTTGCCACCTTGGCGATGGCGGGAATGTCCTCCACTTCCATGGTGGTCGAACCTGGCGACTCGGTCCATATGAGTTTGGTCTCAGGACGGATCAGATTCTCAATCTCCGGGCCAATGCCGGGGGCGTAGACACTCCATTCGATGCCCCGTGGCTCAAGGAAGCCACGACAAAAGCCTGGAACCGGAGGATAGGCGGTATCGGGGATGAGCACGTGATCGTCCGGTCCCAATACGGTCAGGAAAATGACCGCGATGGCCGCCTGCCCTGAGGGCAATAGGACAGTCTTTGCGCCACCTTCAAGCGCGGTGAGCTGCGCCTCGAGAACGCGCTGGGTCGGCGTGCCATGCAGCCCGTAGGAATAGCTGTCGAGATCGCGCTGCCCACGGCTCGCATAGCTTTGTGCGTCTGTGAAAACGATAGTGGACGCGCGATGCGTGGGAACGCTTAGGGACGCATACTCGGATTCGTCCGCGATGGGATGATGAACACTTTTGGTCGGGTCGCGCATATAGCCCCCTGGATCTTCCAGATGACCATTGCAGATTCAGGGTAGCAATAATACTGATGAGAGAGCATATCTCTATGTCTGGATCTTATAGATGAATCTCCGTCAGCTTGAAGCTTTCAACTCCGTCATGATCTCCGGCTCGACCGTACGAGCGGCGGAGTTGATGGGGATTACCCAGCCAGCAGTCTCAAGGTTAATCGCTGAACTTGAAAACGCGACACGGTTCCCGCTGTTCGACCGCGTTAGAGGACGACTGGTCCCCACGCCCGAGGGAGAATTGTTCTTTAGAGAGGTTCAGGCGAGTTTTAGGGGGCTAGATCGATTGCGCGCGGCTGCCGGCAGGATCCGTGACTACGGCGCCGGGACGTTGAAGATTGCCTC
>JANQGB010000632.1 GCA_028277545.1 Phycisphaerae bacterium
CATCAGGTGGCACTGTCGTGCGGACCTACACCTTCGGCGACTTTGCCACCTGATGCCCCACCGGTGTTGTCGCCCTCCTGGTAGGCGATCCCGCAGAACCGGTCACCCTCAACCAGGGGGCGGGCATAACCGTCGGGCCGCAGGCCCACGAAGGCGCCCCGGTAGACCTTGACCCCCGCGGCCAGGGGGAAGGTCCTCAGTTCCTGATCCACATAGTGGTCCACGTCACGATTTGCAGTCAGTGCCATTGCTCTATGCTCTCCTTCGACAAGTGTTGCTGTTGGTCTCGCGGTGTCGGCTCCGGACGGTCAGTCGTGGGTCCCGACTGCCGGGCTCCCGCTGTGGGCCCGGGCGGCGCCGGCGACGTAAGCCTCCTCCGAGGTCAGAGCGGCCAGTTCCGGATGAGCCCGGTACTCGGCCCGGGCCCTGGAGACCATGGCCGCCGCCCGGTGGTCGGCCCCATCGGCCGGGGGTTCGCCCAGACGCCCCGGCTCCACCACCACCGGCGCGCCGGCGAGCCACTCGTTGAAGAGCGCTTCGTCAGTCAGGTAGAGGTTGACCGCCCAGGTTCGCTGTGCGGAGACGAGCTTGCCGGCGGCCATGGCCGACGCCGCCCTGTCGTTGGCCTCGCGGAGGCGGGTCTCCTTCTCCAGTGCCACCAGCCGGGCATTGGCCGCCGCCAGAATGTCCTGCTCTGACGTGTCCTGTCCGAGGTCGAGCCGATGGAGAAGCTCGTCGCGAACCAGAACCTCCTGGTCCGGAGCGCCTTCGCGGTTCACGATGGCCCGCAGGCCGGTGATGGCCGGCTTGTTGGTCAGTGCCACGGAGTGCAGGGCCACCAGCTTGCGGTCCTTCTGGCGAATAATCGCCACCGGTGAGAGATAGCGGTACTGCCTGGCGGAAAGCTGTGCGATGGCCGGCTCAGTCCAGCGGATCTCGGCCGAGATTCCCTCGCCCGGCTGGGCCTCCAGCCGCTTGATCCAGCCGGCCGCCGGCGCCTGACCGCTGGGCGAGGTGTAGGCACCGCCCAGCGTCTGGTGCTCGTAATCCACCGGCAGGTCGCAGCCGTGCTTCTCGAAGGCCTTGAGCGCCAGCTCGCCCGACTCCTCGTCAACGGTGAACCTCCCCTTGGTGCTCTCCACGTCACCCCAGGGAACGATGGTCACCCGGTCCGGAACGGCTGTCCCCCCCAGCGGTGTGGCCGCCAGAGGCGCCAGCTCACGACCCGACTCTGTGTTTGTGTTGGTGTCTGCTTTCATCGCGTCCTCATTGCCTGCTGGCCTTAACGTCTCTCTTGCCCAAAGAACATCACGCCCGATCGCTCGCGCTGCCGCCAGCCGGCGATCGGTTAATCCGGCCTTCCAGAACCGACTCTCCTTTGGCCGCACGGGGGATACCCAGGACCTCGTGGACCCAGTCCACCGGCACCCGCACGCCCAGACTGTTCACCGCAACGTTGAGCACCCGGGCGAGCTGGTTCAGTTCGAAGGCCTGGCCTGGACGGCGCCGGAAGTAGGGCACCGGCACGTCCGGTCCGAACTTCAGCCTGCACAGCGGGCCGAGGATGTCGCGCCGCACGGTGCGGCCTTCCTTGCGGATGTCGTCGGCCCGGATGTCTTTGCGCACGTACTCGTGAATCTGGCTGGCGGCGAACGACGATGACTGGTCGCTGGTTTCGGTGGTCAGGGTCTGGCCCAGCCAGGCCTTGCTGATCTCCCGGTTCAGGAAGCCTATCAGCGCTTCGTACGGCGGACCGGTAGTGCCGCGGTTGGCCTCGATGACCTGCAGTTCGACCGCCCGGCTGAAGATGCCCGCCGCGTTGGAGCCCAGCGACTCGAGCATGCGGAGCAGTTCGCGTTTTTCCTCGGCGGATACTCCGGGGTCGTAGCGGGCGACGCGCACCGGCATGCCGAAGACCTCGGCGAAGACCAGCCAGTCCTTGAGTGCCAGGTTCTTGGCCAGGTAGATCATGGCCGTCACCCGCAGCAGGCCGCCGTGGGCGGCGTGGCCGGCCACGCAGTGCGGTGTGTGGACCACGAACTTGTTGGGCGGCAGGGCTATGCCCTCCTGCGGGGCGTGGTCAGTCAGAATGCGGGGCCGGCCCAGCCCATCGAACACGACGCGGGTGAAATCGACCGGGCAGATGTCGACCAGTCGCAGCTCGCCGGCTGCCGTCTCCCAGACCAGCTCGGCGATCGAGATGTTGCGCCCCACGGCCAGCGACAGGTGCTGCAAGGTCTCGTCAAGCGAATCGAGCTGGCCCAGCACCTGGCGGCAATAGGCGGCCGCCTCGTCGGCCGCGGACCGATCCTGTCCGCTGCGCACGTCGGCCGCGCTGAGCACCTGCCACTCGAGCCCGGTGAGCGCCAGGCGGCGCGTGTTGGCGACCGAGTAGAGA
>JANQGB010000956.1 GCA_028277545.1 Phycisphaerae bacterium
ACGGTGACGGCGTCATTTGCCAACCCTGGCAAAGGCGCGGTCGACACGGAAGCCGCCAGCGCCGCCCTGAAAGGCGACAGCGATGCCAAGATCATCATAGACTACAATGGGAACCCGGTACTCAGCGCTTACACGCCGCTGGACGTGTTCGGTACGCGCTGGGCGCTGCTGGCCGAGATCGACGAATCCGAGGCCCTGGCAGCCGCCAGAGACATGCGGGTAACCAGCGCGACGGCCGAGGCTACCCTGCTGACCTGGATAGTGGGGCTGGCGGCAGGTGTCGGAGTTGTCGTAGCCCTGGTAAGCTTCGTGATCTCCCGCTCAATCAGTCGTCCCATCAAGCGTATCGTCCAAGGCATGACGGAAGGGTCGGCCCTGGTGGCGGAGGCCTCCAACCAGGTCAACGCGTCGGCCACGTCGTTGGCCGAATCGTCAAGCGAGCAGGCCTCGTCGCTGGAGGAGACCTCCAGCTCGCTCGAGGAAATGTCGGCCATGACGCGGACCAACGCCTCCAACGCCGAGGAGGCGGCCGGCCTGGTCACCGAGGCCAACGACGATGCCCGCCAGAGCGAAACCGAGATGGTCCGCCTGAACGAGGCCATGACCGCCATCAACGAGTCGTCGGGCCAGATCAGCAAGATCATCAAGGTAATCGAGGAGATCGCCTTCCAGACCAACCTCCTGGCGCTCAACGCAGCGGTCGAGGCTGCCCGGGCGGGTGAGCACGGCAAGGGCTTCGCGGTAGTGGCCGACGAAGTCCGCAATCTGGCCATGCGTGCCGCGGAGGCAGCCCGAGAAACCACCGGCCTCATCGAGGCCTCGGTGACGCGGGCCCGCGAAGGTACCGACGTCGCCAGCGGCTTTGGCCAGGCGCTGACCGCCATCGTCGGGAACGTGACCAAGGTCGCCGACCTGGTCGGTAACATCAACCAGGCGTCCGGCCAGCAAGCCCAGGGTGTGGACCAGATCAACTCGGCAGTCGCGCAGATGGATCAGGTGACCCAGGCAATGGCGGCTAACGCCGAAGAGTCGGCCTCTGCTGTCGAAGAACTCAGCGCCCAGGCGGACGCAGTGGCCAACACCGCCCGCGAGCTGGCCGGCGTGGTCGGCATGGAGACTGATGATGTCAGTAGCGAGAACGTAAGCGCGACTATCGAGGCCAACATAAACCAGCGCAGGCAGCAGATCCGCGGTGGCCGTAAGAACGCCGCGCCAGGTAGTAAAGTGCCGAGTTCGACCGCGGTCGCTGAACCTCAGGACGAGTTCATCCCGCTGGACGGCAAGGACGACAACCTGAACGATTTTTGACCTGCGGCGCGACGGCGAGACTCACCAGGGGCGACCGGTCGCGGGGACCGGCCGCCCCTGTTCGTGCGCCGAGCCCAGATCGATGCCGGTTGCCGCGCCTCCGGTGCGGCCGATCCTGACGTCGTTACGCCAGGAAGCGGCCGTTGTCGAGATGGGAGCCGCACTCCTGCCCATTGGGCGCACGCTGCTGCCTCCGCAGCAAGGGGCTGTTGGTGGCGATCGTATAGGACGTCATTCGGTGTTCTGGTGCGTCGGCCCTGAATGCAGGCCAGGAGGCAGGTGGCCGATAGATCAGTAGCAGTACCGGTGCGCGAAGCCAGCCAAGGGCGGTCAGATTCACTGGACTCGCCTGGGCAACCGCGGGACTCGGTGGCCCGCCGGCTGGCACGGACGCCATCAGTACGTGCATTGGACGTGTTAGCGGAGCGCTCAGAGCAACTAGCCTATCCGCGCGGGTCAGCGCTCGCGTTGTCGGACAGACATCTGCACCCACGGCCACCAACCTGAGAACGCATGAACGCCCTGGCCGCTGGCGGTCCAGACAGTGGGCTTGGCGCGTGCCGCAGCGGCGCCGGTGGGCGACTCCGGAGCCACCGGGGGCGGCCCGACCGCTGGTAAAGGAGCAGGGCCCGGAGTCGTCAGTGTGTAGGTCGGCTGGTTATGGGTAGCGGGCGCGGCGCTCACGGGAGAATGAGATCATGAAGGCGCCGTTCTTACGGATGACTGTCATCGGCGTAGCTGTCTCGTCCCTGGCATACGCAGCCGTGTCGGCGGGTGATCCGCTGCTGATGGCCCACGGCTGGAGCGTGCATCCTGACGGCGGCCAGGTGGCTGCCGAAGAAGCGATCGCCATGATGCAGCACACCGTCAAGAGCCCACGGTTCATCGTTCTGTACACGACCGCCGACTACGGCGAGCCGGAGGTCGCCAGGACGCTGCAGGACCGTTTCCCGGACGCCAAGCTCTTCGGCATGAACGTGTACAAGGGGGTGTTCTCACCGGACGGCCTGCACATCGGTGAGCGCGGCTCCCTGGCTGTCATGGGCTTCTCAGGAGGCGACTTGGCCTTCGGCGTAGGCATACGCGAGGTGCCAGACGGTGGAGACGTATCCTCCATCACCAAGGCCGCCCTGGCAGACGCGGCACGAGACGCGGGCCGGACGCTGGAGGATGTGCCGTCCGTGGTGCTCTTGGGAGCGATGAAGGGTAAGGAAGATGCCGTGGTGGCCGGGCTCAACGACCTGATGCCCGCGCACGTCCCCCTGGTGGGCGGGACGCACTGTGACGACCGCTTCGGACAGGGCTACGTGATAGGCAGGAACCTCATCTGCAAGCCCGGCATCATCGTGGGCCTGATCTACTCGGAGAGCAGAATCGGAGCCTCCTTCTACTCCGGGTTTGTGGGCGAAAAGAAGTCCGGAACGATCACGGCGGGTGATGGGCGCCTGCTTAAGGAAATAGACCACAGACCGGCACAAGACGTATATCGTGAATGGGCCAGCGGGCACTTCGATGACATCGACTGCTCCGAGGGCAGCGTAATTGTTATGTCAAGCGCCCTTTGCCCGCTCGCCAAGGCGGTCCGTCTCCCAAACGGCAAGATGCGTTACGTACCGGTGCGTCCCTGGCGATTTAATCCGGATGGCTCGCTGAACATGGGCGGAGACATCAACAATGGCGACACGATTTACTACGTCGAAGCGAGCAAGAAAGCGCTCAGAAAGCGAGCGGGCCTGGTTGCCAGGGACGCGATGGTGAGCGGGCGTATCAAGATGAAGAAGCTGGCCGGCGGGGTGCACATTTACTGTGCCGGAGCGGCCACTACGCTCGGCCTGAAGCCGGGTCAGCAGACCGGCAGGATGGTCGAGGACATACGCAAGACGATGGCAGGGAAGTCGTTCATCGGCGGATTCACCGCCGGCGAGCAGGGCAACATCCCGGGATACGGCTTCTTTCATGGCAACCTGATGAGTTCCATGGTCGTCTTCTCGGAGTGACGGCAGGAATGCAGGGGGAACCATAACAGACCGTCGCCGTGTCCCGCCGGCCGCGGCAGCAGGGACCTCTCCGCTGGGGACGCCTGCTGCGGCGGTGTCGGACGACCGGTGGCGCGGGAGGCACGCGTGCGCTGCCGCCTGGCGTGCGGCGCAGTGAGGATCAGCGAGCGCGATGAAGATCACGCTTAGGATCAGAGTCTTTGCCCTGGTGTGTGTGCTGGTCATCTCTTCGGTGACAGCCATCTCCATCGTGCTGCTGCACAACATCTCCGACCGGCTGCACGAGCACTTCGAGGAGAGAGGTTCAATCATCGCGGGCTACTTCGCTCGCAACTCGGTGGAAGGCATCATTATCGAGGACGAGAGCGGTCTGACGGAGACGATGGAGAAGCTGTTCGAGATAGAGGACATCGTCTACGCGAGCATCTATGACAGCGAGCGGACGCCCATCGTCACCAAATCCACGGTGCCGGTAGACCAGGCACTGCTGGAACTGACCGCCGGCATTAGTCCCTCGCTGACGGTAGACCGGGCCCGGGTGGGAGCGAACCACGAGATATCAGTACTCGACTTCAAGGTCGTGGCTGTTGATGAAGAGGGCGAGAACATCGGATGGGTGCGGGTAGGAATCAGCCTCGGCAGGATAGCCGAGGAACTGGGCCGGATCACCGCGCGATCCGTGCTGCTGCTGGCGGCGTTTGGCGCCCTGGCCCTGGTCGTGTCCTTCCTGGTGGCCAACAGCATCGCTAATCCGATTAAAGAAATCGCCGGGGCTATCCGTGCGTTTGGTGAAGGGGATTGGAGCCAGACCGTCAAGACCAAGAAGACTGACGAAGTGGGTCAACTGGCGACCGGGTTTAACGCCATGGCGCGCAACCTGCAGGCCAGAACGGAGGAGCTGCAGGTTTCAAAGGAGGTGCTCGCCTCTCAGGCCACCGCTCTCCGCAAGGCCCATGACAGGTTGGAGGTCCGAGTGGAGGAGCGGACGGCGGAGTTGGCCGACGCCAACACTGAGTTGAAGTCTGAGATTGCGGAGCGCAGGCAGGCCGAGCAGCAGTTACAGGCCGAGCGGATCTTCACCGACCGCATCGTTCAAAGCATGCCAGGCCTCTTCTACATCTTCGAGCAGGGTTCAGCGCGCTTCGTGCGGAGGAATGCCAACTGGACGACAGTCACCGGCTATTCCGACGACGAAATGGATATGATGACGGCACTGGACGTGGTGGTCGACCGCGATCTGTGCGCGATCCGTATGCAGGAGGCGTACGACTCGGGTTCGTCCACGATGGAGAACCTCCTGCTAACCAAGGCGGGGGAGCAGATTCCGTACTTCTTCACGGGTGAGAGGCTTGCCATAGGCGGCAAGATCTACCTGGTGGGCGCGGGACTGGATATCACCGACCGCAAGCGGGCCGAGGAGGCGTTGGAGAAACGTGTCCTGGCGCTGACCCGGCCCCTGGAAGATGCCGGGGGTATCGCGCTGGACGACCTGTTCAATCTCGATGACCTCCAGCGCTTGCAGGACGAGTTCGCCGGGGCCACGGGCGTGGCCTCCATAATCACGCACACGGACGGAAGGCCCATCACCTCACCGAGTAACTTCTGCCGGTTGTGCAGCGATCTGATCCGCACCACGGAAAAGGGCCGCGCCAACTGCTACAAGTCCGACGCCGCGCTGGGCAGGTACAATCCAGATGGCCCTAACATTCAGCCGTGCATGAGCGGTGGGCTGTGGGACGCCGGGGCCGCGATTTCGGTAGGTGGGCGACACATCGCCAACTGGCTGATCGGACAGGTGCGCAACGCTACCCAGACCGAGCAAAGAATGCGTGAATACGCCCGCGAGATCGAGGCCGACGAAGAGGCCGTCGTCGAGGCATTTCGCGAAGTTCCCTCCATGTCACGCGATCAGTTCGGACGGGTGGCCCAGACGCTCTTCACCCTGGCCAAGCAACTGTCCACGGCGGCCTACCAGAACATCCAACAGGCGCGCTTCATCGCCGAACGCAGGCAGGCGGAGGATCGCTTACGGGAGACTAATGCCAGGCTAGAGGAGCAAACCGCGCGGGCCAACGAAATGGCTATACAGGCCGAGGCAGCCAACTCCGCCAAGAGCGAGTTTCTGGCCAACATGAGCCACGAGATTCGCACGCCCATGACAGCCATCCTGGGCTTCGGCGACATACTCCTGGAACACGGCGACCTGGAGAACGCCCCGCCCGAGCGGATCGAAGCCGCCCAGACCATCAAGCGCAACGGTGAATACCTGCTCGGCATCATCAACGACATTCTGGACCTCTCCAAAGTGGAAGCAGGCAAGGTCAAGGTCGAGCGAATCGCCTGCAATCCGTGCACGCTGATTGCGGACGTGGCGTCGCTGGTGAGGGTCAAAGCGGACGGCAAGAACCTGGCCTTCAGCACCGAGTACGTCGGGCAGGTGCCTGAGATCATCCGCACCGACCCCACGCGCCTGCGACAGATACTGATCAACTTGATCGGCAACGCCATCAAGTTCACCGAGATCGGCGGCGTGCGCTTGATCACGCGCCTGGTCGAGGATGACGACCAGCCGGTCATGCAGTTCGACGTGCTGGACACCGGCATCGGTATGACGGAGGAACAGGTCGCCAGGCTGTTCCAACCGTTCATGCAGGCCGATGCCTCGACCACCAGGAAGTTCGGTGGCACAGGTCTCGGGTTGACCATCAGCAAACGGTTTGCGGCGATGCTTGGCGGCGACATCACCGTAGTCGAGAGTACCCCGGGTGTCGGAACGAGGTTCCGCTTCACCGTGGGCACAGGCGCGCTGGACGGCGTGACGATGATCAGTGACCCTGTGGCGACTACAGCGCTGGCCACCTGCGCCGCCCAAACCGGCGAAAGTGGCCACCGACTACCCCTGAAGGACCGGCGTATCCTGCTGGCGGAGGACGGCCCTGACAACCAGCGTCTCATCTCGTTCGTCTTGAAGAGAGCGGGAGCCGAGGTCACGGTCAAGGAAAACGGCAAGGTAGCACTTGAGGCTGCTCTGGCAGCACAGGACACTGGCCAGCCGTTCGACGTCATACTGATGGACATGCAGATGCCGGTGATGGACGGCTACGAAGCGGCACGGCTACTGCGCTCAGAAGGGTACGCCGGCCCGATCATTGCCTTAACCGCCCACGCGATGCCGGATGATCGGCAAAGGTGCCTGGACGCCGGCTCCGACGACTACGCCACCAAGCCGATCGATCGCGACAAGCTGATCGCAGCCATCGGGCGCAACCTGGGGACGGCCGCATCCGACCCCGTGGCGTCTTCGCCGGGCGGCGCGGGCTCGCCGGCCTGACTCGTTCGCCGGCCACCATCCAACTTGGCCCGGTCGTCGCTATCGTAAGTCTGCTTTTCCCCCGCCCCGGAGACCGCGGAACTCCAGGCCGTTGGATGGTTCAGGAGGTCTATCGGCGGCCTTGCCGATGACCCGGTGCCCTTCAAGTCCCCGGCCATTGCGGGGCTGAGCCGCCAGAGCCAGCCGGTCTACGAACGATCGCTGGAAAGCACCAAAGTCGCGGAGATCAACGTCTCTATCGCCGTCTCCGTCGCCCGCCAGGCAAATGTGGCCCGGCACGTACGGCTGGCCAGGACCCGCCATGCAAAACAGCAGCAGCGGCAGGTCGTCCAGACCTACCTGGCCGTCACCGTCATAGTCTCCAGCATGGTCGCCGTTGCTCAGGGCGCTGTCCGGCAGCCAGACCGATCCGCTCGGAAAGTCGCACCACCACCAGTGCCGGCCGGTCGCCCGAATGCCACCCAGAGAATGATCCCGGATCACGCCAGTCGTGCCCGAGAGGATGGCGCCGACTTCCGCGTAGTTGTCACCCGGACCGACTCTGGCGGCAGTCGTAGCGAGCGTCCAGACCGTCTCAGCGGTCGCGAAGCGCGTGGACTGTTCGGCCGGTTCCACGACGACCATCATCAGCCCGTTGGCCACTGGCCGCTCAACACCGTCCGACGGCTCGTTCATCACTAGGCCATTTACCCACATGGCGGACGAGCCGCCACCGTCCTGGTTGATGCCATCGGTTGCCCCGAGGTAAGCGAGGCAGAAGTTGCCCAACTCGGTCATGGTCATGCCGATGCTGATCGGAGAGCGGCCATCCACCACGATGAAGAAGACGTGGTCCGCGTTGTAGGCCACAGCCGTGCGCGGATGGCGAGTCGTCGCCCCGGGATCGCTGAAGCCCTGCACGGCGCCGCCCTTCAGGAAATGGAAGCTCCCGCCGACGCTGGCGTAGGTCTTGGTCCAGTCCAGTGCTAGTGCGGTGGCACAGTCGTGCTCGTAGTGCGTGATCTCCTGAGATAGCCGCACCTCCGACCCCAGGCTGACGTTGTTGAGCAGCTTGGACGCCGCCGACCCGTGCGCCGACAGAACGATGTGGTCGAACGGTACGAGCGTCGATCCCGCGTCGGGGCGAATGTCCACTACGGTGCCCACAGCAGAGGCCGGCGTCGGCAGGATCAACGTCGGGCGGCTCATCCGGACCAGAACTTCGGCGCCATCATCACCGGTGCCGGTGGTCAGATTGTAATGATGTGTATAAAGGACCAGTTGATCCGTGCCTCGCGTGGTGTTTATGCCATGTATGTTCTGGTCCTCTCCCGTGGCCGGGTAGGCGGCTTTCTGCTTGCTGGCTATGTGCCGCACGCACTCTCCGATGAAGACGTCACGATCCAGCTGCCAGGCGAAGCCGCTACCTCCTGTGAAGTCACTGAATCGCTTGGCGTACCATCCGGCCGTGACCTGTCCGCTGGTAGGCAGGCCGGTTGACAGGTTGAAGAAGTCGCCGTT